>CAZHIK010000298.1:0-9333 GCA_964532635.1 uncultured Enterobacterales bacterium | reverse complement strand
GGCCGATCAGGCCGGCGGCGAGGAGGGTGTGCTTGCGCATGGGGACCTCGGGATGGGGGCTCCGTTCTCATAGCACAACACCGAGGCGCTCTGTGGCGGGAGCCCCGTCGCCCCTACCAGGTCAAGGTCGGCCCTCGCAGCTGCTCGCTGATCATCTCGAGGCTCTCGGTGGTGGCCTGCTCCACCGCCCGCCCGAAGTCCCGCTGCACCGCCTGGGGGAAGTCGTCGAGCACGCTGCCGGGATCGAACTCGACCTCGTCGCTGCTGCGGGCCAGGATGGGGGCCTGGCAGATGCGCTCGAAGCTGTTCAGGTCGTAGATCACCAACCAGCCGCTGAGCTTGCCTCCGGTGAAGTCGTCGCCGCTGACCTTCGGCAGCCGGGCTTCGGAGGGCAGGTAGACGCCCAGGTAGCCCTCGGCTCGCATCTCCCCGATGCGGTCGCGGGAGTTCGCGGCGGCCGCCGTCCGCTCGAGGCGGCCCATGAAGCTGTCGGGATCCTCGACCTCGGGCTCGAGGAACACCCCGTCGAAGCCGCCCACGAAGCCCGTGCGCATCCAGTCCCAGCTCGGGTCCGGGTCGCGATCGCCGTGGGAGAGGTGGGCCAGGAAGCCGTAGTCCACCGTGGGCAGGCTGTTCACCAGCGCGATGGAGGTGTCCGCCAAAGGATGGGCCTCCAGCCGGGTCCGGATCGCGGCGTCGGGGCAGCGGGCGATCTCCAGCTGGGGGGCCGCGCTCAGCTCGGCGTGGATGCCGCGCAGCCCCGCGGCGACGGCCTCGTGGTCCTGCTGAGCCGTGATGAACTCCACCTCGTCGTAGGAACCCAGCCCACAGGCCAGGGCCAGGATCAGGGTGGGGGCCGCGGCGATAGCGAGGCGGTGGTGGCTGGGCATGGCGCTATCTTCGAGCCAGCGCATCGGCGGCTTGCTCGATCTCGAGGTCGGTGGGGAACGGATCGCAGTCGATCTGCTGCCACCAGCGCAGGCGCTCCCCGTCGTCGAGGAACAACGGCACCCGCTGGTGGGGCTGGACACCCGGACGGAGCGGCACCGGCGTGCCGCCGCGCATCCGCTCCAGAACCTGGGCCGAGCCCTCGCCCAGGGCGGGTGCGGTCACGTCCACAAGGGCGTAGCAGGTCTCGGGCAGGGTGAGCAGCAGGTCCCCGCTGAGCGCGTCGGTGGGGGCCCACAGCGTGGCGAGCCAGGGTGGGCGATCGGCCTCGACCTCGACGTCGATGCTGCCCCCGGCCGTGGTAAGGGTGACGACGTGGGGGCCGCGACCGATGGAGTACCCTCGGTGCGTGCCCGAGACGACGGGGGAGGTCTGCGGCTCCCCGTCGATGGCCACCTGCACGGTCACCATGCGCGGAGCCACCACCGTCACGCTGCTGGGCGCCAGGGCCCAGATCACCACCCGCGCGGCGATGAACAGCGGCACGATCACCACCGCCAGCGCCAGCCCGACGATGGCCTTGCCCAGGATGGGGGTTCGCAGCAGGGTACGAAGTTCCATGCCGCGGCCGTATCCGGGGCGAGGCCGGCCTGCGGAGTCACGCGGGGGTCACGGCACGGAGGAGCAGGGCACTGGCTGGGCCGGGCCAAATCGGGCCTCCATGTGCACCGGAAGTCACCACCCTCGTTGCTATCCAGGCCGCAAGTCGACACGGGCCCCCTCCCGACGAGCAACGGCATGGTCGAAGCTCTGTTTTGGGGGACGCCCCGACGGCGCGTCCGCAACGGAGCGCCCTCGCCGCCGCAACTCCGACCCCGGTGGTGCGTTGCAGTGTGCATAGGATCGAGAACGGTGAGTTCAGGACGGCATAGCCCCCTGGGAATCCGCCCGCGGCGCCGTCCCATGCCGACCTGGGGCCCACCCCCGCAGAGGCGCGGTGCTCACCCCTGCGCGCCCCGCCGCCTCATCACCACGATCCCCACCCCCAACAACCACCCCCAGCCTCCGTACTTCCGCCCGCTCCCACACACATGGGCCAGCGTCGCGATCTCCGCCGTGTTCTGCACCGACTCGTGGGGGTGCAGCCGGGTGTAGCAGTCCCCCGGGAACTCCGAACCCTCGGGGGTGCCCTCGGCGATGCGGTGCTCGAGCTGCTCGCGGCGCCCGTCCACCCAGTCCCTCAGGGTGGCCACCCGATCCGCGTGGCTGTCGCGGTCCTCGGCGCTGGCCACCTGCTCTGCCATCAGGTCGATGCGGTCGTGCAGCGTGTCCTCGTCCCAGACCTCGTCCAGGACGCGCTCCAGCTCCGTGGTGTAGCGCGGAGCCAGGTCCGGGTGGCGGGAGATGCGCCGGGCCAGCTCGGACATCAGGAACAGCTCGTGGAGCCAGGCCGGGTCCTCGAAGGCCGCGCCCGAAGACATGGCGTCGTCCATGCCCCAGGGGATCAGGGTGGCCCGTCCCTCGTTGGCGGGATCGAAGTAGACGTAGAAGTTGTTGGTGCCGGCGTTGTAGCCGTCGGTGTGGGTCAGCAGGGTCTCGAGGGCCCAGAAGGTGAAGAAGCGGTCCAGGTCGATCACCGCCTCGAGGGCCTGCTCCAGATCCTCGTCGGAGGCCTGCAGCGCCTCGGCCACCGCCCACAGGGGCTCGCCGCTGGGATCCGTGTCGTCGGTCTTGGCCTCCCAGCGGCCCAGGGTCTCGGGGGTCCCCGCCAGGTGGTCGGGGGTGAAGTCGGCGATGATGCCCTCGTACAGGTGGCCGCTGGCGTCGCCGAAGGCCCGCTCCAGGAAGCGCTTCTTGATGGCTTCCACGTGGGTGTACGTCCCCAGGGGCTGGTCGTTGACCGTCACCGCGGCCAGGTTGCAGCGGGGTGCGGGATAGCCAGCGTCGTCGAACACGCTGTACGACAGGCAGGTGTGCATCCGGGTGCTGTCGGTGAGGTTGTTGTTCAGGGTGATGCGCTCGGTGTCGCCCAGGTTCTGACCGTCCACCCACTTGTCGGTCTTGATCTTGAGCGACGGCTTCCAGCGGGCGCCTTCGAGGGCCGAGCCCACGAAGCCCTTCTTGCGCACCCCCACGCTGTCCATGGCCTCGCCGTCCACCACCAGGTCGGCCTCGAACCAGGTGTAGCTCTCGGGGAAGGGCACCGTGCAGTCCGACAGCAGGAACTCCATGGTCCCGGCCCACAGATCCTCCTCGTCCTCGCCCCAGCGCTGCTCCGCCGCCATCGCCGTGAAGTCGTCCGGGTGCATGGTCAGCTCCACGCACAGGGTGTGCTCGTCGTCGAAGCTCACCTCGGTGTCGATGCCGCCGGTGCCTTCGCAGGGCAGGGCGCTGGCGTCGAAGCCGCCGTCGTCGGCACAGCCGAGGAGGAGCAGGAGCAGAGCAGCGCTACCACGCATAGCCGACCCCCAGGTCTACGAGAGGGCGCAGCCGCGGCCCCGGGTCCAGCTCGGTGCCTTCCAGCGAAGGCGAGTGCACCCGGTAGCCCAGGCTCGCTGTGGCGTGCAGGCCCAGCCCCAGCTCGATGGCCACCGGCCCGCGCACCCACACCCGAGACAGCTCCGCGCCTCCGCCCAGCACCTGGTAGGTGCCCATCGGGCCGACGCCGGCCGCGGAGAGGCTGGTGCGCCCGAGCAGCCCGAAGGGCAGTACGGCCCAGTCGTCCAGGCCGCGTTTGCGCAGGGCGATGCGCGGGCCGCTGCGCAGGGCGTAGTGGCGGGCCTTCAGGGTGTACATCTGGGTGATGGAGAGCCACTCGGCTTCCACGGTCAGGCCCAGCCCGTCCCGGAACATGTGGTGGCCCCGCAGGTTCAGGTCCAGCGCCGGGTTGCCCAGGATCGTGGCGACCGCGGCGACCGTGGGGCCGGTGGGATCGAAGAGCAGCGCGCTGTTGCGGGGAGAAGGCTCGGGGATCTCCTCGGCCGCCATGGTGGTGGCGGTCAGGGCGGCTGCGGCCGTGAGGAGCAGGGGAGCGAGCATGGGGGCAGCTTAGCAGGGTACCCCGGAGGCGCCGGACAGCGGGTGGACCAACCCCGGCCCGACCCGTGTAGGCGGGTCGCTTGCGTCGCCTGGGCGCCCGAATCCACGAACCAACCCGGGTGCGACCCGAGGTCACGGGCCACTTGGTTCGGGGGCCGGGCCCGGCGGAGGTGAAGCCGAGGCGGCGCCAGCGGCTCCGCTTCTGGCGTGTCTGCCCGGCCCGGGTGGAGTAGTGTGCCACTTGTTGGCGGACAGCTCAGGGGCAGCGTAGCTGGGGGTGGCATACGCTGATCCCGGAGCTGCCTGGAGCGAACCATGAGCACCTTGATCGTAGGACACCGGGCCGTCGTGTTGGACGACGAGGGCTGGCTGGCGCAGCCCGACCAGTGGTGCGAGGAGGTGGCCCAGACGCTGGCGTCGGCTCAGGGCATTCCCGAGCTCACCGAGCAGCACTGGAAGCTGGTCTTCTACTCGCGCCACTACTTCCTGGAGTTCGGCCACCTGCCGATGATCAGAAAGCTGTGCAAGGAGACCGGGATCTCGCTGTACGACATCTACAACCTGTTCCCGGCCGGCCCCAAGAAGGGCGTGGGCAAGGTGGCGGGGGTCACTCAGCCGGAGCGTCCCAAGCGCTGAACCGAGCACGCAGCTCCTCGAGCAGCGCCAGCCGTCGCGCGGGGTTGCCCGGCGAGCCGCGTGTCTCGGCGGTGTGAGCGCGGACCTCCACCTGGTAGCCCTGGGCGCGGAGGGCCTCGGCGGAGTCCTGGGAGGGGTCCTTGGCCGGGTAGTCCACGAAGCGCTCCAGGTGCTCGAGGAGCGCCGCGCACAGCTCGGGTTGGGGGCGGCGCTCGAGCCGCAGGCCGGGCAGCTCGGCTGCGTGGTCCTCGTAGCGGTCCTCGAGCCAGCGCAGCTCGAAGCCTGGCCAGCAGGCGCGCTGCAGTCGGGTCATTGCGTCGGGGAGGGGCGCGGCTCCCCAGGCCTGGATGCTGCAAGCGTCGCGATCCACGTGGACGGCGCCCACCAACGCGCTGGCGTCGATGGTGGCGGGCAGCGCGATCTCCGCCGAGGCGGGTGGTGTGCCGCCCGCTGGGGGCAACGCGGGGTACTGCGCGAAGCCCACCACCCGCCAGGCGCGGAGGTTGCTGGCGCGTTGCTCCGTGTAGAGCAGATCGTTGTCGTCCGGGGAGGTTCCCTGGCGGAGCTGGAGCGGAGCACGCGCCCGGTCGCTGAGCAACGCCCCCACCGGGCGGCCCATCGCGCGGGCGATCTCGGCGATGCCGCCGCAGGCCCAGCGCAGGGTCCAGCCGGGCCAGGCATGCTGCATCATTGCCTGCCAGGCGCGTCGCCTGGGCACGTCGTAGGTGATGTCCTCACCACCGAACCACAGCAAGCGGCGGCGATCCAGGTCGATCAGGGCTGCTCCCTCGCACCAGACCTCGTCCAGAAGCGGCTCCGACTCCGGCAGCGGGGAGCGCTGGCGCGCGAAGGCCACCGCGTCGTCCGGGCCCCAGAGCAGGTCGACGTCGAGCCGGTTGGCGCACCAGTGGTCGTAGTGCACGGCTGTGTGGCCGCCTTCCACCACGATCAGGTTCGCGCGCTGGCCCATCGCTGCCTCCAGGATGCCTCGGCGTAACCGGAAGACAGCCCGCTCGAAGAAGTCACCCCCTCCACGATCCCGCCCCCCACGCCCTCAGCGACTTTTCTTCGTCTTTTTTCGCTCGAGCTGTCACAGCTGGGCGCCGCTGGGGATTGTCGGGGTGAAGGGTCGCGATGACGCGGTCCACCACCCCCACCAAGATAGGAGCTTCTCATGCGTCTTTCCTCCGTCCTCGGCGACAGCATCTCCATCACCTTCCGCAACCGCAGCCTGTGGCTGTTCGGCCTGTTCGCGGCCGCTGGAGGTGGTGCGTCGGTGAGCGCCGACTCCAGCGGTGACTCCGAGTCCGCCAGCGCAGCCGCGAGCGTCACCGCCGAAGCCGCCGCCAGCACCGCCGAGTCCCTGCAGGACCTTCCAGCCTCCCTGGCCGGCCCCCTGACCACCCTGGCCGAGGTCGGCACCTCCATGGGCGAGGCGGTCACCGCCAACCTGCCCATCGTCATCGGCGGTGCTGCGCTGCTGGGCCTGGGCATGCTCGCCCTGCACATCGTCTCCGAGGGCGCCCTCATCGAGGGTGTCAGCCGCAAGCACAGCGACCCCGAGGCGCCCTTCTCCATCCGCCGCGGCTTCCAGCTGGGCTGGCGCCACTTCGGCGCCGTGCTGGGGGTCAAGGCCCTGGCTCTGCTGCTGGGTCTGCTGCTCATGTCCCTGGTGGCCACGCCCTTCGCCCTGGCCGGCCTGGGCACCATCCCCGTGGCCGCCGGCCTGGCCATCGGCCTGCCCATGGCCGTGGTGGCCGTGCCCCTGGGCATCAGCCTCTACCTCATCTACGCCCTGGGCCTGCGCGTCGCCGTGCTCGAGAACCGTCGGGTGGTGGACGCCCTGCGCCGCGCCCGTCGCCTGCTCCACGGCCGGCTGATCGACGGCCTCAAGCTCCTGCTCACCGTCGGCATCGGCCAGGCCGTGGCCAAGCTCTTCGCCCTGCCCATCCTGGTCCCCGTGCTGATGGTCACCGGCATCGGCTTCCTGGTGGGCGGCCTGGTCGGCGCCCTGGTGGCCCTCATCACCATCAGCATCCCCCTGGCCCTGCTGGGCGGCGCCCTGCTGGGCACCTGGCAGTCCTCCGTGTGGACGCTGGGCTACCTCGCCACCATCGAAGATGGAGCGCGCGCGTGACCCACGCCGCCGTCCTGGCCGGAGCCCTCCCCGCCGGGGAGGGCTCGCTGCGTGCCTGGTTCGCCCTCTTCGCCATGCTCGGGGCCGGCGGCCCTTCCCTGGACGAGGCCGCGCTCCGAGCGCTCGTCGTCCAGGCCCGCGACGGCGACTCGGGGGCTCAGCGGCGGCTGTACGAACAGCTGGTGGACCGCGTGTTCCGGGCCGTGAGGCCCATGTTCCAGGACGAGTCCGAGGCCGAGGACGTCACCCAGGACGCCATGATCAAGGTCCTCACTTCTCTGGACCGCTACCGGCCGCGGCCCGAGAGCTCCTTTGTCAGCTGGGTGGTCACCATCGCCTACAACACCGCCCGCAAGCGCTTCCGTCGTCGTCGTCAATTGCCCACCGAGCCCGAGGCCCTCGAGGCCCTGCAGGAGTCCATCGGCAGCGCGTCGGGCCCCCTGGACGACCTCGAGCGGCAGCAGGCCCGGGCCATCGTGCTGCGCGCCCTGTGGGAGATCCCCGAGCGCGAGCGCGAGATCCTGTCGCTGCGCTACGGCGCCGAGCTCTCTTCTTCCGAGGTGGCCGCCATCGTCGGCCTGAAGTCCCCCCACGTCCGCAAGCTCTGCGAGCGCTGGCGCGAGCGCCTGGCTGTACGCATCACCGAACTGCAGACCCCTCCGGAGCCCTCCCATGACTGATCAGCCCCTCCCAATCCTCCCCCAGGCCCTCGAGCCCGGCCCCCGCCAGCGCCAGCGCATGGCCCGTATCGTCTACGCTGGTGTCGAGGCCGAGCAGACCCCCTTGCTGTCCGAGTGGCTCGACCTCGTCCGCGCCCGGCCCCTGCTCCACGGCACCTACGTCCTGGCGGCCGTGGCTCTGCTGTTGTGGATGTCGCCGCTGGCGACCTTGCCGCTCAGACTGATCCAGATCCAGGGGGGGTAGCGCCGAGCCTCCTACTCCGGCTCCACCACCGCCACCGCCGCCCCCTCCGGATCACTCAGCGTCGTGAACCGGCCGATGCCGGGCACACTCACCACCCCCATCAGCTGCTTCGCACCCCCCTCCACCGCCTGGGACACCGTCGCCCCAAGATCCTCCACGTGCACGTAGGGCAGCCACATGCTCGGAATCTCCGGTTGGGGCTTGGTCATGATCCCCGCCCGGGGCTTGCCGTCTTTGCTGAGTACCCAGTACCTGCCCGTGCCGCCCATCATCGCCATGTCCTGCTCCTGGACCTCGTAGCCGAACACCTCGCCGTAGAACTTCGCGGCCGCCGCGCCGTCGTTCGCGTACAGCTCCACCCAGTGGAAGATGCCGGCGTAGCTGTCGATGTCCGGCTGGTCGCCATCCGTGGCCTTCATGATGGCAAACACCGCGCCTTCGGGATCGGCGCACCAGGCCATGCGCATCATCTCGGGCATGTCGATGGGACCCACCAGGGTCTTGCCGCCGCCGGCATTGATGCGCTCCAGGGTGGCGTCCACGTCTTCCACGCTGATCCAGCCCAGCCAGTGGGGGGGCGCCTCGCCCTCGATGCCGCCGATGCCGCCGATGGTGCGCTCGCCGGCGCTGAACATCGTGTAGGTGCCGTCGGGGATCGGCATGTCCTGGGTGCCCCAGGGGAACAGCTCGGTGTAGAACGCGCGGCTCTCGGCCGGGGTGCGGGTGCGGATCTCGAACCAGACGAACTTGCCGAAGCGGTAGGAAGACATGGATGCTCCTGGGGTGTGGGTGTGCGGAGGAGCTACGCACCCGCATAGGCCGCGCCGGAGATTCCAGGCGGGCTGTCGTCGCACTCACACATCGAGTGTAGGCTCCGCGCCCCTGCCGGCGTTGTGGCCGCGGAGGTGCCCATGCTCGCCCTGATGATCGCCACGTCTCTGACCCTCGCCGCGTCCACCGTGCACTGCGAGCCCGTGAAGGGAGACCTGGCGCTGGTCTACGACAGCTGGACCAAGAGTGGCGGCGCCATGCCCGGCCCGGGGACGCCCATGGGCGAAGAGACCTGGAAGCTGGGCGAAGAGCTGCTCGGCAGCCGGCTGCGTCCCTACCTCCAGGATCCCGTGCACACCGGAATCTACTGGTCTTGGGAAGAGCAGAGCATCAGGAGGAAAAGGCACGAACGCTCGAAGTACCAGGAGGTCACCGACTACACCGTCACCGCCATCATCACCACCGCCAGCACCCGGCTCATCCACGCACTCATTCCCCACGAGAGCCTGACGATCGAGATGCGCTGCCACAGCGTGCAGGTGTGGGGGATCCCGTAGCGGTCGGGCTATGGTGGGCGTGTCGCTCACACCCGCGGGGGTCCCCATGAGCTTCCTGCTGATAGCGCTGCTGGCTGGCTGCCACAGCATCGACCTCGGTCCCGTCGCGATCGTCACCTGCGAGGAGGAGATCACCCCCACCGGCTGGGACGACGCCTCCCTGGGCTTCACCGCCGCCGAGGCGCTCGAGGCGCTGGGATCGCCGCTGAACCTCGCGGTGGGCTGGGACTCCATCACCCACGACCAGGCCGAGTCCAGCCTGCTGGTGGCCATCGCCGAGGACAGCAGTTCTACCCCCAGCTTCGTCGTGCGCAGCGACGCCGAGGACTACCCGGGAGGCTGTGCCGCCGCGCGGGGCCAGCCCGAGGGCAGCTTCCTGCG
>CAZHIK010000297.1:0-9341 GCA_964532635.1 uncultured Enterobacterales bacterium | reverse complement strand
GCGGTGGACCTCAGCTCCGCCACCGGCGCCCAGGCGGCCATCGACACCTTCGACACCGCCCTGGACTCGGTCAGCTCCTACCGCTCGGAGCTCGGTGCCGCCCAGAACCGCCTGGACTCCGCCCTTAGCAACATGGAGACCTACGTGGAGAACCTGGAGGGTGCGGAGAGCCAGATCCGTGACGCGGACTTCGCCTACGAGACCGCGGAGCTGGCCAAGAACCAGATCCTCCAGCAGGCGGGTGTGTCGGTCCTCGCACAGGCCAAGGCCATGAACCAGGGTGTGCTCAGCCTGCTCGGCTAGCCGCCGGCGGGCGCACAACGCACCTGAACGCACCGCAACGCAGGCCGCCTTTCGGCGGCCTGCTTCCGTGGGGCGGCGTTGTGCGGCTTCGTCCGCACGAACTCCGCCCGCCAACGCCGCCGAAGGTCGGCGTTGGCGCTACTTCGCGCGGGCCTCGGCCTCTCGGCTCGACAGCGCGGTGAGGTAGGTGCCCAGGCGGTCGTTCACGCCGCCGCCTTCACCGTCGTAGAACATGCTGGCCACCGGCACGCCGTACTCGGCCTCCACCGCCTGCAGCACGCCGGAGGTCAGGGCGCCGGGCATGCAGCCGAAGGGGGCAGCGTTGACCACCAGGTCGGCATCGTTCTTCATGAACTCGATGGCGCGTCCGATGGTGAGGATGGTCTCGCCCACGAAGTCCTCGGGCACCCAGCGGCGCCCTGCGGCCACGGTGGTGGCCAGGCTGGGCTCGTGGCGGTCGTCCAGCAGTGGAGAGGCCAGCTTCATCCACTTGGTCTCGTCGCGGATCAGCCAGTTGTTGCGCAGCCAGGCCTGGAAGCGGGCCCTGAGCCCTGTCTTGGCGTTGCCCATGCCGTGGGTGTCCAGGTAGCCGATGTACAGCAACCACTCGGAGATGGGGGCCAGCCAGGCCTCGCCGCCCGCAGCCTCGATGCTGCGCACCACGTCCTGGTTGGTGAAGCGGTTGGAGCGCACGTAGATCTCGCCGACGATGCCCACCAGCGGCTTGCGGCCCGGGCGGCGGGGGATGGCGGCGAAGGCGTCGTGGGCGGCACGAACCACCGGCTCGAGCTTCGCGCCGGACTCGATGGCGCTGGCCATGCGAGCGGTCCAGTGCTCGAAGGCGGCCTCGGTCTCGCCAGCGTTGACCTCATAGGGCAGCACTCTGCAGCGCAGCTTGAACAGGATGTCGCCCAGCACCACGGCGGTCCACATGTGCCGCCGGGCGGCTCTGGACACGCCGTCGTAGTTGTTGCTCGAGGTGAACGAGACGATGTTGACCGGGTCCATGCCCTTGTCGTCCAGCACCAGCCTGTCCAGGGTGCAGTACTGCCCGAAGCGGCAGGGGCCCGAGGCGGTGGGCATGAACAGGGCGTGGTCCTTGGGCTCGCCTCCCGCCTCTTCGATGGCGGTGAGGAAGGTGCCCAGGGTGGAGGGGCAAGGCAGGCACTCGCCGCCCCGGGTGCTCTCACGTCCGCGCTGGAAGGCTTCTTCGGTCTCCGGGGGCAGGGGCCTGGCGGGGATGCCGTGGCAGCGCAGCGCTGCGGCGGTGAAGGTGGGGCTCACCTCGTGCATGGGTGGCACCCACAGGGTCTCGTAGGGCTGGTCCTTGGAGCCTGGCTGGGCACCCTTGGCCCGGAAGGGGGGCGCGGTGTTGGTCTTGTTGGACGCCAGCACGTCCGCGAAGGCCTCGAGGCGGGTGAGGTAGCCGGCGTCGGCGCCGTGCTCGTCCAGCTCCAGCACCAGCATGGGCTTGCGACCCATGATCTTCTCGGCGTAGGTCCAGATGAACGCGTCGGGGCCGCAGGAGAAGTTGGTGAAGCCCACGCCGTACATCCACGGCGTGCGGGCCACCAACTGGGCGGCCTCGAGGATGCGGCGGCCGAAGTTCCAGAACATGTTCTCGAAGGTCTCGTCCAGCCGCTCTCCCTCGAGGGGCAGCATGTCCATGGGGATCACGTCGATGCCCAGCTGGGAGAGCTTCTCGGGCAGGGCCAGGTTCGCGCCGGCGTCGTAGACGTTGTAGGGTCGGCCCATGATGACCACGGCGGGCTTGCCGGTGGCCTCGACCTCGTCCAGCAGGGTCTGCCCGTATTCGGCCATGTCAGCGTCCAGGTGGTTCATGGTCGCCATCGCGGCCTTCCAGGCACGCTCGTAGTCGGCACGACTGCCGCCCAGGCGGTCGGCCAGGTCGGCGTGCAGGCGCTTGGCTGCCATGGTCGGGTCCCAGCGCAGGTCCACAGTGGGCTTGAGCAGCCGCCCGTTCATGGCGGCGCCGCGCAGCTTCGCTGCCGCCTCGAGCATGGCGGGGAGCCCGAGGTTGTAGGGGCAGAACCAGGAGCCCAGGGTCTTGTCGTTCTTCTCCGCGGAGATCATGAAGGGCACCAGCACCCGAGCGTGGGCGTCGGCGTCTTCGAGGATCTTCCGCAGGTGGCCGTGGGCAAGCTTCACGGGGAAGCAGTAGTCGGCGCCCACCCAGTCCGACGCGCCGCGGGCGATGTCGGGGTTGGTGGGGCGAGACAGCACCAGCCGGTGGCCCAGTTCGCCCAGGAAGCGACGCCAGAAGGGGGCGTAGGACCAGGCCAGCAGGGCCCGAGGCATGTGCACCTGTGGGGCGCCCTTGGGGAGCTTGACGGCGCCGGCCTGTCGGTAGAGCTTCTTGCGCTGGTCGAAGGCCCGGAAGTGGGTGTTGGCCTTGACCTTCTCTTCGTCGGGATCGCGGCCGCAGAGGTAGCCCCAGGAAGGGACCTCATCCAGGCCCTCCACGTGGGCGTGGGTGACGTGGCAGCGGTTGGCACACAGGGTGCACACGTCGTTTTCGAGGCGCACGGCTCGATCGGCCATGTGCAGGCCGGGGAAGCTGGTGGCCTGGTTCCGCTCGCGCAGGCGCTGGGCGGTGATCAGGGCCACGCCCCAGGCGCCCATGACGTGGGCGTAGGGCGAGACCACCACCTCGATGCCCAGCAGGTTCTCGAAGGCGGCCACCAAGGCCTTGTTGCGGGCCGTGGCGCCTTGGAAGAAGACCTTCTCTTCGGAGCGCGGGCGGTGGCCGACCACCTTGGTGAGGTAGTTCTGGACCACGGAGTAGACCACCGCGCCCATGACCTCGCGGGGCTCGAAGCCCCGGCGCAGCAGGTGGCGGGCGTCCTGCTCCATGAACACGGTGCAGCGATCGGAGGTGATGGGGGGCTCCACGCCCAGCAGCTGATCACCAAGGCTGTGCAGCTCGAAGCCCAGCTTGCGGGACAGCTCCTCGACGAAGCTGCCGGTGCCTGCCGCGCAGACGTAGTTCATGTTCGCCTCGTGCAGGCGGCCGTCGACCGTGTGCACGTACTTGGCGTCCTGGCCGCCGATCTCGAAGATGGTGTCGATGCTGGGGTCGGTGTGCATCGCGCCGGCGACGTGGGTGGAGATCTCGTTGACCACGGCGTCTGCGCTGAACACGGCGCCCACGAGCTTGCGGCCCGAGCCGGTGGTGCCCATGCCCGTGATCTCGAGGGTGGCTCCCTTCTCGGCCGCGATGGTGCGCAGGGCGGCGAGCAGCAGCCGGGTGGCGCCGATGGGGTCGCCGGCGGTGCGGCGGTACAGGTCGAGCATCACGGTGCCGGAGCTATCTACCAGGGCCGCCTTGGTGGAGGTGGAGCCGATGTCGATGCCCAGGGTGCCCACCAGCCTTCCGTCTCCGGGCCAGGCGGAGATGCGGACCTCGGTGCCGTGCTCGTCCAGCCACTCTTCCTCGACCTCGAAGCTGGGGTACCTCGTCTTCTCGAGGATCAGCGCTGGCCGGCGAGCCGCACCTTCGGCCTCGCTGCCGCGCTCGGACAACAGGTCCAGGTTCAGGGGGCCACCCAGGGGCTCCGCGGCCATGGCGGCGCCCAGGGCCGTGACCGTGTCGGGATGGTCCGGCACGGCGATCTCGATCTCCATCTCCTTGCTCAGGGCGCGGATGACCTCGGGGTTGAGCGCCACGCCGCCCACGATGGCCAGGGGTGGCTCGGGGGTGCGGCCCTTGAACAGGGTCATGACCATGGTGCGGGACAGGCCGTGGCAGAGCCCGGACCAGCAGGCCTCCTTGCTGTGGCCCTCCTGCTGGCGGTGGATGAGGTCGGACTTGGCGAAGACTGCGCAGCGGGCGGCGATGTCCGGGGGGCAATCCACCGTGGGCAGGCTGGCCAACTCCTCCTGCTGGAAGCCCAGGCGCTCGGCCTGCTCGTCGAGGAAGCTGCCGGTGCCTGCGGCGCACAGGGTGTTGGCCTGGTAGCCGGCGAAGCTGCCGTCGGCCTTCAAGCGGATGAGGGACAGGGAGCTGCCGCCTGCGTCGATGATCTGCCGGACACCGGGCACCACGCTGCGCACGGCCTGCAGGGTGGCGTCCACGGTGTCGCCGGGCTCGAGGCCCAGGGCCTTGCCCACGGGCTCGGCTTGGCTGCCTACCAGGCGCGCGGCGCCGATCTCGCTGGCTCGGGGCAGATCCTCGATGATGCCCCTCACGGTGGGGAGCAGCTCGCCGTGGTGGGGACGGCTGCGGCGGGCCAGGGTGCGACCCTGATCGTCGATGAGGGCGACATGGACGGCGATGGCGCCGACGTCGATGCCGAGGCGGAGGGTGTTGCTGGACATGGAGCACTCCTCGGCGAGGGGAAGGACTCCCCCGCTCTGACAGGAGTGTCTAACTTTCTTGTTAGTCAGGTCAATGGCGCAGCCACGAATATGGGCAAAAGTGTCATTCCGGGGACAGCGCGCGGGTGAGCTGTGCTCAGGCCGGCGGATTGACGAGCACGATCCGCAGGATCATCTGCATCAGCTCGTCGCGGCGTAGCTCGAGCCTGGCTTCGTCGAGCAGCCCTTCCTCACCCACCATCGCCTCGATGAAGGGGTTGTCGCTCACGTAGCTGACGATCATGCCGTAGATGGCGGTGAGCAGTTGCTCCGGGTCCACCGGGCGGAACACACCCGCCCGGATGCCGTTGAGTACGAAGCCGCGGGCCAGGGCGTACTGGGGGGCCAGGTGCTCGCGCACCAGATCGAGCAGGTAGTGCTCGTCGCCGCGGCCGGTCTCGAGGTTGGCCAGGCGCGCGAAGCTGGGGTGGCGCACGGCGAAGTCGAAGAAGCCGTAGAAGAAGCGCTCGAGCTTGGGGCCGGGGTCGTAGGGCTCGCGGGGAATGGAGGTGGCCAGCTCCACCAGCTCGCCCACCATGCGGTCCACGACGGCGCGGTAGAGGTCGCGCTTGGTGTGGAAGTGGTAGTGGATCACCGCGTGGGTGACGCCGACCCGCCGGGCGATGTCCTTGACCCGGGAACCATCGAAGCCCTTCTCGGCGAAGACGGCTTCGGCCGCACTCAGGATCTGCTCGCGCGTGTCTCGCTCCATGCTCAGGCCTCTCGTTGGTCGCGGAGAGTAACCCGCTGCTCGGCGGCGGCGGTTGCCAGGCGGCGCTGCATGGCCCGCTCATCCCTCGGGAAGCTGCGCACCACCCCGAACAGCAGCAGCCCCGCCACCAGCCACAGCCCGTTGGCGACGTTGAGGGCCACCAGCCGGCCCTGCCAGGCCACCAGCGCTGCGACGATCACCGGCCCCAGGCCCATGCCCAGGTCGTTGCACAGGGTGTACAGGGAGATGACGGAGCCGCGGACCTCCGGGGGGTTGCTGTCCAGCAGCACGGCCCGGATGTTGGGTCCGGTCACGCCGATGAACAGGCCGCAGGTCAGTGACGCCAGCACCGGGAGCAGCATGCCGGGCTCCACCACACCGAGCTGGGAGGGGTAGTTGATCAGCCATGCGGTGGGGATCACCCCCACGGTGGTGGTCACCGCGCAGAGCAGCGGCAGGTCGCGAGGCCGTCGTCGGTACAGCCGTGCACCCAGGAAGCCCCCCGCCAGCCCTCCCAGCAGCACGGTGAGCCCGGAGGCCATCACCACCAGCGTGCCACGCTGGACCCCGAACCCCTTGTCCTGGGCGTAGAAGTCGGTCATGAACACGAAGAACACGCCCCAGGGCAGGGATCCGAGCAGCGCCTGGGCCAGCACCAGGCGGTTGGTGGGCACCCTGAAGATCTCGCGGTAGCGGCTCCAGTCGATGCGGCCGGTGTAGGCGTGGCCGGCGCTCACCAGCTCCCCCAGGGCGTCCTCGCTGCGGCCGCGGGCCGGCTCTTTGGCGGTCCACCAGAACACCGCGGCCAGCGCCAGGTTGGGCAGGGCGACGACGATGAAGGGCAGACGCCAGCCCCACTCGGGGCCCACCAGGCCGGCCAGGAGTTGGCCCAGTGCCAGCCCGATCCCCATGGAGAAGCCCAGCACGGCGCAGGCGGCCGGTCGCTGGCGGGCTGGGAACCAATCGCTCACCATGGAGAACGCCAGGGGCAGGGCCCCGCCCAGCCCGATCCCGGTCAGGGCCCGGCACCAGAACAGCTGCTCATAGCTCTGCACGAAGCCGGTCAGCAGGCAGGGGATCTCCCCCAGCAGCAGCACTGCCACGAACAACCCGCGCCGCGGCAGGCGGTCGGTCAGCCAGCCCGCCAGCAGCGTGAAGCTTCCCCCCAGCAGCCAGTACGCCAGGGCGATGCGCCCCCCCAGCATGACGTCTCGCTCCACCTCGTCGAAGCCGAACTCGGCCGCGATGGCGCTCAGGTTGGGCGCCATGAGGTTCTGGTCGGCGTACAGGAAGGCGCAACACAGCGCCAGGAGCACCAGGGCGGGGAGGTCGCGTCTGTGGAGCCGGGCGCGGGTCATACCCGAGGCGCTAACCCCGGGGCGGCGCCGGGGCCGGGGCTACCTGCCGGGGCAGCAGGCCGCGATGGCGGGATCGATGGGCTTGCTGCCGTAGACCGCGTCGAAGTGAGCGGCGAACTCGGAGGCCAGCTTCTTCGCACGCTGCTGGTAGGCCTCGGGATCGGCCCAGGTGTTGATGGGCTGCAACACCGAGGCGTCTTCGATGCCCGGACACTCGGTGGGCACATCCAGGTGGAAGAGCGGATCGTGCACGTGGGGCACGGAGGACAGGCGGCTCTTCAGCGCTGCGTCCACGATGGCGCGGGTGAGCGCGATGTCCATGCGCTTCCCCACGCCGTAGGGACCTCCGCTCCAGCCGGTGTTGACCAGGTAGACGTTGGTGCGGTGCTCGTCGAGCTTGTCGCCCAGCAGCTTCATGTACTCGCTGGGGTTGCGGGGCATGAAGGGCTCGCCGAAGAAGCGGCTGAAGGTCGTGACCGGGTCCACCACGCCGGTCTCGGTGCCGGCCAGCTTGCTGGTGTAGCCCATCAGGAACCAGAGCTTGGCCTGTTCCTTGTTCAGCCGGGACACGGGGGGCAGTACACCGTTGGCATCGGCGGTCAGGAACAGGATGGTCCTGGGGTGGGGGCCGTAGGGAGGCCGCTTGATGTTGTGCAGGAAGTACAGCGGGTAGCTGGCCCGGGAGTTCTGGGTCAGCCGGGTGTCCTGGAAGTCGAAGGTGCCGTCGGCGAACATCATGGTGTTCTCGACGATGGCGCCGTGGGCCACGAAGGGGGCGTGGTGGGTCACGGCGTGGTGGATCTCGGGCTCCTTGGCGGGGTCGAGATCGATGAGCTTGGCGTAGCAGCCACCCTCGAAGTTGGCGACGCCGTGGTCCGACCAGCCGTGCTCGTCGTCCCCCAGCAGGGCCCGCTGCGGATCGGCGGAGAGCGTGGTCTTGCCGGTGCCGGACAGGCCCAGCAGCAGCGCGGTGTCGCCCTCGGGACCCTCGTTGGCCGAGCAGTGCAGCGGCAGGATGCCCAGCTCGGGGAGGTAGTAGTTCATGGCGGTGAACATCAGCTTCTTGACGGAGCCGCAGTAGGCGTTGCCGTAGACCACGCCCACCGACCGCTCGTAGTCGCTGGCCACCATCATGGTGGAGGCCTTCTCCGTCCGGGGATCGGTGCGCAGTCGGCCTTCGTAGCGGTCGGCCCGCAGCTTGTCGTAGGGCAGGTCCAGCAGCAGGAAGGGCTTGTCGGCCAAGACGGAGCCCTGCAGCTCGTGGGGGACCTGGCGGAACATGTTGTCGGCGAACAGTGCGGTCAGCGCGCGGTCGGTGACCAAGCGCACGGGCAGGGCGTAGCGGGGGTCCGCGCCGATGACCCGATCGATCACGTAGATGTCTCGCTTGTCCTCGAGGGCATCCAGGGCATCGGCCAGGGCCAAGTCCATGGTCTCGGGATCGATGCGGTTGGAGTAGGGGGAGTCCCAGTCCACGGTGGCGTCGTTCTCGGGGCGAGAGACGACGACCGTGTCCTTGGGGCTGCGGCCCGTGGAGCCGTCGGGGCCCCAGGTCGCGAGGGCGCCGCAGGCGGCCACCCGTGCCTCTCGGTGCTGCACCGCTGCGCGGATCAGGCGAGCCCGGGGCAGGTTCACGTGCACGTTGCAACCCGAGTCGGGCCGACTGAGCCAGGCCAGCAGCTGGTCGAGACGATTGCGGATCTTCATGCCGTCCTCAGTGAGCGTGGTGGGGCCGGCACCGTAGTCCCCGTCGGGCTCGTCGGTGCTGTCGTGGGTCACGGTGGGGTCGAGGGGCTTCGCGGTTTCGGAGTCCATGCTGACCAATCCCAGGGGTTCGAGGGTTGCCGCGCAGGGATATGCGCGCTGGCCCTGAGGACCACCGCGGGGCGGCATTCAGCGGCACGAGCGTGATGCAGCCTACGAAGCGGTATACGGGCGAACGAATATGTGTCCTCCATCCACAGGGCTCGAGCGTGGGGGCTCGGGTTAAGGTCGGAGGTGACCTCGCCAGGAGCCGGCATGAGCCAAGCTTTCCACGTCCTCGGTCCCCTGCGTCACGACTGCACTGGCTGCGGAGGCTGCTGCCACGGTGTGGTGGTCTTCTTGAGCCCCGAGGAGCAGGAACGGGTACGGGGCTTCGCCCAGGACATGGGCATGGTCGATCCGGTGGCCGATGGCAAGCTGGCCTTCGTGAACGGGCGCTGCCCGTTCCAGGGTGACGACGAGCTCTGTCGCATCCACACCGAGCACGGCCTCGACGCCAAGCCCCTGCTGGGCAAGCAGTACCCTCTGGTGCTCTCCCGCACCGAGCAGGGGCTCCGCGCCGGGGTGGATTCGGGTTGCTATGACGGCTGGAGGTCCTGGGACGATGGCCCGCTGCTCGAGGCCCGCGCCGGCGCGGTGGAGGCTCGCAAGCTCAGCCCCAAGGCGGCCCGCCACGAGGACAAGCTGCTGGACCTGTTGGATCTCCAGGGGCTGCGCATCGGACGGCTGGCCTGCATCCTGGCCGACGAGCCCGCCTCCCGCCCCGGTGGCCTCCCCCCCGGCTTCGCGCGTCGGCCGGTGGAGCGGGTCCAGGCCGCGAAGCTGTC
>CAZHIK010000296.1:0-9360 GCA_964532635.1 uncultured Enterobacterales bacterium | reverse complement strand
GAGGCAATGCGCAGCGCGCCTTCGTGGGTGCCGTCATCGAGGGCCGCGAAGCGCACGGTGATCCCGAGGGATGCGCCGGGCTCCAGGTCCTGCAGCTCGCCATCCACCGAGAACGGACTCCCGGCCTCGAAGCTCTCCAGCTGCAGCGTGCCCCCGCCTGCGTTGCCGAGGGTGATCAACTCCTCGCCCTCGTCCAGCAGCGCGACCCCCTCGAAGAGCACCGACTCCGGCGCTACGGTCAGCTCCGGCTCGAGCCCCTGTACCTCGGTCTCGGTACAGGCGAGCAGGGCCAAGCAGGAGCCTATGAAGGCCAACGTAGGGGAGCACTTTACGTGCTCCCGAATCGCATCCCCTCGCCGCGGGAGCACATGAAGTGCTCCCCTACATTTGGTCCCGGCATGAGCGAGTCGATCTCGGTGGAGACTCATGGGCACAACCCCTCCTCGACCGCCAGCTCGTTGTTGTCCTCACTGCACTCGGTGATCACGCCCGCACCGGAACCGTCATCGTCCGCCACCAGCACCAGGCGCCCCTCGGGGAACGCACCGGCCTCGAGCTCGAGCACCATGCCGGGGTTGGTGCGCCCCGAGGCGATGGGGGTGGTGCTGGTCTCCACGTGCACCAGGGTACGCGCATCTCCCTCGATGGCGTACACCGCCAGCGGCACACCGGCTTCCACGGTGGTCAGTCCCTGGTTGCCCAGCTGCACCACCAGCTGCAAGGTGCCCTGGTCGCACTCGTCGGTGCAGACATCCACCAGCACCGGCACCATGTCGGCGGCGCTGGCCCCCAGGTTGGGGGTGATGTCACCGCTGCGGAAGGTGTTGTGCTCGGGCCAGTTGGGCAGGGTGGGCGATGGGATGGTCAGATCGTCGTTGATGTTGCTGATGTGGTAGGCGTGCTGGTTCCAGACCTGACGGGCGGGGACCCAGCTGTGGTCGGCGTCGCCGACGGCCATCACCCCGTCCCAGTTGGGGACCACGATCTCCACCTCCCCATCGCCGTCCACGTCCACGATCACGGGGTACTCGTTGCCGGTCCAGGAGCTGTGGGCGTCATCATCCAGGCGCACCTCACCGGTGGCTCCCTGGTAGATCCACAGGGTCTCCTCGTCGGCGTAGACCACCTCGGCGTAGCCGTCCCCTTCGAAGTCGTAGACGGCCGAGCCGGTCACATCCGAGCCGTCATCGGTGATCGCGAGCCAAAGGAGCGTTCCGTCGGCCTCGTACACGTAGTAGAAGTTTTCCGAGGCCACCCCGATCTCCTGCTCGGTGTCGCCGTCGTAGTCTGCCACCGTGGGGGGGCCGCCCTTGCCCGCGTCCATCAGTTCCCACTGGGCCTGCAGCCTGCAGTAGTGGTCGAAGATGCGCACCGAGCTGTTGCCCGTGACCACCATCTCGCCCAAGCCGTCCCCGTCGAAGTCGGCCGCGCCAGGGGTGCCGTCGCCGTAGCCGGTGTAGCAGCGGGCGTTGCCGTCGTGATCGTAGATGGCACAGCCCGCCAGGATCTCCTGGTACCCGTCGCCATCCAGGTCGACGCCGAAGCTCATGGGGCCCAATTCGTTGCCGTTACCGGTGCCCGAGCAGCTGTAGGGCCCCTCGGCGTGCAGGCTGCCGTCCTCGCCGTTGTAGATCTGCTGCCCCATGACGACCTCGATGCTGCCGTCCATGTCCAGATCCGACAGCGCGGGCGCGCTCCAGTCGCAGGGCACCGATGTCTCGGTGTTGACCCACTCGAGGTTTCCATGGCGATCGAAGGCTGCCATGTGGCAGCTGTCCTCATCGCTCACCGAGACCACGATCTCCGGCTCACCGTCCAGATCGATGTCGCCAAGGGCAGGGCTGCAGAACAGGTAGGGCGTCCAGGTGACGCCGCCCCACTCGGTCTCGTACACGGTCCAGTGCACGCCACTGCCATCACCGGACAGCAGACGCATGGCACCGTCCAGGTCCCACTGAGCGGTACGCCCCTCGTCGCCCATGTCGGCCATGGCGACCATCACCACATCCGGCACATCATCGGCATCGATGTCGCCGTCGGCATCATCGTCGGTCAGCTGCCCCACCGCGGGGGTGGTGTAGACCACCTTCCAGTCGGACTGCTCCTCGAAGCTGTCGTAGCGCCACTCGATGACCGGCTCGAAGCCCCCCACCTGGGCGTCGAAGAGGCAACCCTCGTCCACCCCTACCTGCCCCGCGCTCCAGACCCGATCGACACACGCCGGCGGAGGCTCGGTGTCGGGTGGCGGCTCGGTGTCGAGCGTGAGGGAGTCACCCGTGTCGTCCCCATCGTCGGGGATGAGGTCAAAGGGATCGACCCCGTACTCGGTGCAGGTGCCACCCAGCAGCAACAGCGGAAGCAAGAGCAGACGGCTCACCCCTCACCTCCCACCACCAGGAACGCAGCGCCGGGGGTTCCCCCGCTGTCGTTCTGGTCGCCGTAGGCACCCAAGAGGAGATCGGGCATACCGTCGCCATCCACGTCCCCCGGACCCGCCACGGTGTAGCCGAGCCTGGCGCTGGTGTTGCGCCCCCGGAACGCCAGGTCGAGTTCCTGGGCCACGAGGTAGCCCTCGACCGGTCCCAAAGCCAACCAACTGGCCCCCGCTTCGCTGTGCGCGGTGCTGTTGAAGGGCCCGCCGATGAGCAGGTCCTGATGACCGTCCAGGTCGACATCACCGGGGAGCGCGACGCGCCACGCACCGTCCTCGTCCGCCTCGCCCGCGATCTTGGCGTGGAAACCCACGGCGTCGTGCTGCTCCTCGAACGGGCCGGTCATCACGTAGACCACCCCCCCGTCGATGTGCACGAAGTCGGCATCCTCCGCGCCCAGGACCACATCGTCCAGGCCGTCGCCGTCGAAGTCGGCCCCGCCCGCCACCGCGTAGCCGAGGGTGTCGTAGCTGGTCTCTCCGTAGATCTCGACGTCCGGCTCGGGCTCGGGCTCATCCCCATCGAGAGGGCCGTAGAAGAGGAAAGCAGAGCCGCTGTTGGTGGCCTCGGTGTCGCTGTTGGGCGCGCCCACGACCACGTCGTCGATGCCGTCGCCGTTCACATCCCCGGCACCGGCGATGGAGCGCCCGAGGTAGCCAGCCCCGCTGACCTGGAGCAGCACATCAGCATCGTCCAGGCTTTGCTGACCGTCCGGAGGACCGAGGACGATCCAGGCCGCACCCGAGCCCGACTCGAGACCGTCGTGGCCGTAGGCCCCCACAGCCAGGTCCCCGATCCCGTCGCCGTTCACATCCCCCAGGCCCGCCATGCCGTAGCCCAGGTAGTCACTCGCTGCGGCACCCGGCAGCACGAGATCGGCCTCGACGGCCAGATCCAACGAGCCGCTGAGAGGGCCCAACATCAGGTAGACGCTGCCGGAGCTGCTTCCCCCGGCGTCGTGGCTGACAGCGCCCACCAGGACATCGCCGATGCCGTCGTCGTTCACGTCCCCGGCAAAGGCGGGCAGGCAAGCATTGTCACTACCGTTTTCGCCGTACAGCAGCGCATCGGCGTCCGCCAGGCTGGAGGCGTGGCCGGCCGGGCCGTAGACCAGGTACACCGCTCCGGCGTTGCCTCCGCCGCTGTCTTCGAGACAAGAGCCGATCAACAGATCCCCGAGCCCGTCCCCGTTGACGTCGCCACCTGCGAGGAAGCTGCCCGCGTAGTCTCCGCTGTCCACCCCCTCGAGCCTGAACGCGCTGTCCAGGGTGTACTGGGCCTCCCCGTCACAGTCGTCGTCCACCCAGTTGTCGGCCTCGGTGGCATCCGGGCTCACCGTCGCATCGTCGTCGTCGCAGTCGGTGGCCTGCTCGAAGCTGTACTCCCCATCCGCCTCGCACAGGCAGGCCGCGGTGCCGGCGTGCCCATCCCCGTCCAGGTCCGCGTACCAGTCCGTGCAGCCATAGGCGTCGGCTTCGTTGCTGTCCCCGTCGCAGTCATCGTCGTAGGAGGTCTCACAGGACTCTTCGGCGGCGGGATTGACGTTGGGGTCCACGTCGTCGCAGTCCACCCCGGCCTCGCCGCTGACATGGTCCCAGGGCTGCTCGCAGGCCGGCGTGGGCATCTCCTGGTCGCCGTAGCCGTCGCCGTCCAGGTCCGGGTACCAGGTGGGCGCGTCCACAGCGCTGTCCTCGTCGATGCGATCGTCGCAGTCGTTGTCGATGTGGTCGCAGACCTCTTCCGCGCCGGGATGGATGCCCGGATCGCCGTCGTGGCAGTCCCCGCGCCGCTCGGCATAGCCGGCGGGTGCGCTGCATGCATCGACGTCGTAGCCCGCGATGCCGTAGCCGTCGCCGTCAGCATCGGCGTGGAAGCTCTCGCCTCCCAGCGCCCCCACCTCGTCCACATCCCCGTCGCAGTCGTCATCGGTGTCGTTACAGAACTCCTGGGCCCCTGGGTAGATGTAGGGGTTGGCGTCGTCGCAGTCGCCAGAAAGCTCGTCGAAGCCATCTCCGTCCCCGTCGAGGGAGGAGCCGCAGGCCCACAGCAGGAGCAGCAGCGCTGGGGTGTATCGAATCACAGCTCGTCGGCGCCCACGTCGGGGCTGTCGTCCCGGAGATCTCCGTCGATGTCGTGGGTCACCGCGTTGTCGCCGGACAGCACTACGCCGGCATCCGCCGCGCTGGAGCCGGACACCAGGTGCAGCTCACCCGCCGCCGCATCCTCGAACAGCTCGCTGCCCGCGTTCTCGATGTTGCCCTCTGCCACCACGTCGGCGTTGTCGCGCTCCCGCAGGTTGTGGGAGAGCAGGTTGTTGGCGATGTGGGCCGAAGTGCTCTCGTAACGCCAGGACATGGACGAGTAGGGCGCCTGGGTGCTGTAGACGGTGTTGTGCAGCAGCTTGGACTGGCAGCCGTTTTCGATCTCGATGCCGGCGTCGAAGCCCGAGCCCGAGGCGAACAGGTCCGGGTCGTCGGCGAAGACGACGTTGTTGCGCACGGTCGTGTTGAAGTCGTCCGGGTGGAATCCATCGACGCAGTCGTACTCGTCCTCGAAGCCCCGCTCGTTGTCGTCTTCGACGTGCATTCCCAGGCCGATTCCGCGGGCCACGTTGACGATGGTGTTGCGAGCGACGAGCGTGTCGGCATTGCTGCTCCACAGATGGATGCCGTGTTCCGCCAGGCCGCCGTCACACCAGAAGCCCTCGATGTGGTTGTCGTAGTGCTTCCAGCCGCGGGTGTTGTGGGTGTCGATACCGCCGGTGTAGCAGGCGCTGGCGTGGTTGCTCACCACGTGGGGCCGGCCCTCGTCGGTCAGCTCCATCCAGCTGCAGGCGATGGTGCCATTGTCGGTGTAGTGACCACCGTTCTGGTTGACCTTCACCGCGTGCTCGCCGGGGTCGATGATGGCCACGTTGTAGATCAGGTGGCCGGTGGTGTCGTAGCCGTTGCCCGGCTGCACGTGCATCGCGCAGGTGGTGCTGTGCTTGATGGTCAGATCCGCCACGGTGATGTTGGAGCCGATGAGGTTGATGATCTCGGTGGTGACGTAGTCGCCGTCGAGGATCACGGCGTCGCGATCGCCGCTGATGGAGCGCAGCACCACGTTGTCCACGTCCATCCACAGGTAGTCACCGTCCAGGTGGTAGGTGCCGTCCTCCACGAGGATGACATCGCCCTCCGAGGCCGTGTCCACCGCTGTGCGCAGCGCCGAGGCGTTGCCCGACGGCACCACCACCTCGTTGCCGAATGACGGGCCGAGAGCGGGGCAGCCCACCGGTAGCTCGGGCTCGAGGTCCGTGTCGGCATCGGTGTCGGTATCGGTGTCGGTGTCACCGTCGGCGTCGGTGTCGGCGTCAGCCTCGTCGGGGACGCAGGCGCCGTCCTCGAGGTGGGTTCCAGGCCCACACTCGGGGCCGGGACAGCCGGTGTGCAGGGCCAAGGCCGGCAGGCAGAGGAACAGTGCGCGCATGGTGGCTCCGGGCAGGGGATCGGCCCGGGATCATACCAGGATGGGCATAGAAAAACCCTGATCGAGACCCCTGTTTCGGCTAGGGACAGAGCCCCTCGCTGAGGGTCACGCTGTTGGCGTCCTCGTCGCACTCGAGCAGGGCGGCGGGATCGTCCACAGCGATGGTGAGGCTGCCTTCGTCCAGGGCCAACGGATCGATGCGGAACAGCACGGTGTCGCTGGCCTCCCCAGGCGCGGCGGCCAGGGAGGTGGCCTCGGTGGCCAAGGGCGTGCCGGTGGGGTTGGCGCCGTCGTAGAGGGAGACATTGATCCCGGCGGGGACATCCGCGGGACCGGCGTTGCCCACCTGCACGGCCACCTGCAGCACACCCTGCTCGCACTCGAGGGTGCAGATGTCCGCCACGATGGGCACCGCGTCGGGTGCTGCGGCCCCGAACGCCATGGTGACGTCGCCGGAACGGAAGCTGTTGTAGTCGGGCCACGAGGGAGCCGGCACCGCGGGGACCGAGAGGTCCTCCTCGATGTTCACGATGTTGTAGCTGGCCTGGTTCCAGACCTGGCGCCCCGCCACCCAGGTGCGGTCCTGATCGCCGATGACGAACACGCCGTAGCGATCGGCGACCACGATCTCGACCTCGCCGTCGCCGTCGACGTCCACGATGATGGGCAGCTCGTTGACGGTGCCGGAGGTGTGGCTGGTCTCCTGCATCCGGACGGTGCCGTCCAGGCCCGCGTAGATCCACAGGCTGGTCTCGTCGGCGTAGACCACCTCGGCGTAGCCGTCGCCGTCGAAGTCGTAGACCGCCGAGCCCGTGGCGGACGAGCTGTGGTCCTGGACCCACTGGTACCAGAGCAGCTCTCCGTCGACCTCGAACACGTAGTAGATGTCGTAGGACGCCACACCGATCTCGGGGCTGCCGTCACCGTCGTAGTCGGCGATGGTGGCCGGCCCGCCGTAGCCCTGGTCCGGCAGCTGCCACTGCTGGGCCAGGAAGCAGTCGTCCTCGAAGACCCGCACCCAGCCGTTGCCGGTGACCACGAACTCACCCAGCCCGTCCCCGTCCAGGTCGGCCGCCGCGGGGTAGCCGTCAGCGAAGCCGGTGATGCAGCGCGGCTCACCGCTGGGCTCGTACAGGGCGTTGCCAGCCACGACCTCCTGGAGGCCGTCCATGTCCAGATCGATGGCGAAGCTGTGGTAGCCCGCGTTGACGTAGTCCTCGTAGTGGCCCGAGCCATAGGCGCCCTCGGCCAGCAGGTTGCCACTGGCGGCGTCGAAGATGGCGTGGCCCATGATGAGCTCCACGGCACCGTCGCCCTCGAGGTCGGCGAAGGCTGGGGCGTTGCCCCCGCAGTACAGCACCGCGTCGGTGCCCACCCACAGCAGCTCGCCGCTGTTGTCGTACAGCCCCGCGTAGCAGGCCATGCGGTCGTCGCTGGAGTAGCCGTCTACGCTCTGGAGAGTGGTGGCGATCTCGGGCAGACCGTCGCCGTCCACATCGGCCAGGGCGGCCGGGCCGATACCGAGGGGCTGGTACTGGACACCCTCGTACTCCGCCAGCTCCGCGGCCCAGTGCTGGGCGCTGCCGTCCCCGGAGATGACCCGCAGCACACCGCGGTAGAAGCCGCCGTCGGACAGGTGGGTGACGAGCACGATGTCGGGGGTGTCGGCCGCGTCCACGTCCCCATCGCCGTCGTCGTCTGTGATCTGCCCCACCACGGGGGTGGCCACACCCTGGGAGTGCTCGAAGTAGTGCTCGTAGGCCGTGATCCACCACTCGAGCACCGGCGTGAAGCTGCCGGTCTCCGGCTCCCACACACAGGCCTCGTTCACCTGGGCCTCGCCGTCGGGCCAGGGCCCGTCGTCGCAGGTCAAGGGCACGTCGCTGTCCATGGGCATGGAGTCCAGGGGCTCGCTGTCCTGGGGCAGCTCGGTGTCCGGTGGGGTGGGATCGGGCAGCTCGATGATGTTCACACCGTAGTCGCTGCAGCTCAGCAGCAGCAGGGGCAGCCAGCCGACCGTCCCGCGGATCATGAGCCACCTCCCAACACCAGGTAGGCGGCTCCGGCACCGTCGGTGACCGTGGCGTCGCGGGCACCGATGAGCAGATCCGGGATGCCGTCGCCGTCGACGTCTCCCGGGCCAGCCAGCGAGCAGCCCAGCTGATCCCCGCCGGCCTCGCCGTCCAGCGCCACGCCGGCCCCCAGGGCCAGGTCCACGTTGCCCTCGATGGGGCCGGGCAGCAGCCAGACACGGCCCGAGTGCTCAGCGACACCGTCGTGGTAGCGGGCGCCCACGAGCAGATCGTCGAAACCATCGCCATCGACATCTCCCGCGGCCTCCACCTCGTACAGGTGCCCATCGGCCGAGGCCCCCACGATGCGCGCAGCGAGCACGTCGGTGGCCGAGTACTCGCCGTCCAGCGTCTGCGTGAAGACGTAGACCGCACCCGCGTTCTCCCGCAGGTAGTCGGTCTGGTAGGCCCCGACCGCCAGATCGGCGAGGCCGTCGCCGTCCAGATCGGCGTCGCCCGCCAGGTCGTAGCCGAACCAGTCCGCGCTGTACTCCCCGAACACCCTGGCGTCGTGGGTGTCGCCAGACCGGACCGGACCGTTGAGGAGGTAGACCGAGCCAGCGTTGTCAAAGTCGCCGTCGTCCTGGGGACAGCTCACGGCCACCTCGGCCAGGCCGTCACCGTCCTGATCGGCGACGATCTCCACCTCCCAGCCGAAGTTGTCGTAGTAGCCCGCGGGCTCGATCACAGCGTCGGCTGCTCCCAGGCCACCGCCCGCGCTGGCAGGCCCCAGCAGCAGGTAGGCGACCCCCGCTTCGTTGTCGGCCACGTCACGCCCGTAGGCGCCAACGACGATGTCGTCCAGCCCATCACCGTTGGTGTCGTGCCCGCCACCCACGCCGTAGCCGGCCATGTCGCCGGACGAGATCCCGGTCCAGACTGCGTCGGCATCCGCCAGATCCAGATCCCCACCCACGGGGCCGAAGATCACGTAGGCCGCACCCGCCTGGCTGCCGCCGCTGGACTCGTGGTACGCGCCCAGCACGATGTCGTCGTAGCCATCGCCGTTCAGGTCTCCCGCGCCGTCAAATCCCGTGCTGGCCTGGTCTCCCCCTGCTGCACCAACCAGGACAGCGTCGGCATCGGCCAGGTCCAGATCTGCGCTGACGGGGCCGAGCACCACATAGGCCGCGCCGGCACTGCCGCCGCCCCGGTCGTCGCCGTAGGCCCCGATGCCCAGGTCCGCGAAGCCGTCGGCGTTCACATCCCCCAGCGCCGCCACCCGGTGGCCTGCACGGTCACCGGAGTCCTCTCCCAGCAGCCGGAACGCCACCTGCTCCACGCTCACCGGGGCCTCGCCGTCGCAGTCGTCGTCCACCATGTCGGGCTGCTCCACCGCGCCCGGGTGCACGCTGGCGTCGCTGTCGTCGCAGTCCTCGCTGGTG
>CAZHIK010000295.1:7649-9373 GCA_964532635.1 uncultured Enterobacterales bacterium | reverse complement strand
GACCGTCACTGGACCGGGCGCACCTCGATGACCGAGGGCACCATCTCGTCGCTGGTGATCTCGTCGAGTTGGGAGAGCACGATGTCGATGCGGGCCGGGCCATCGCCCCGGGTGGCCTGCACAGGGCCGGGCTCGAGCTCGGGGCTGATGGTGATGGTGACGGTAGCCACGTCGGAACCCAGCCTCTCGATCACGGACACCGGGCCACTGACGGCCAGCTCGACCGTCTCGACATCGGTGGTCCAGCCCTTGCTGCGGACCACCACAGGCACGGTCTCGAAGCGGGCCCTGGCGGTGATGGGCTCGAAGGCGATGCTGGCCACAATGGGTACGTCATCGACGCGGCTCACCCACTCGGGCAGATCACCGGTGCTCACCTCGGTGCGAGCCGTGCGCTCGAAGCGCCCGATGTCGATGCGGGAGGTGGGGATCTCGGACACGCCCACCAGCACGCCGGCTGGCCCCTCGATCAACACCGTGGAGGGCTCGAGCACCATGCCCACCAGCCGCAGCCCAGCCTTGGGCTCACCGGCGAAGCGCGGCTCCAGGTTGACCTGCTTGGTGACCTTCTCGTCGAGCTCGAACTCCACCCGCGCAGGAGAGAGGCTGACGACGTGTACGTTCTGGGGCAGGTTTTCGATGAAGCGGTCCTCGAACTCCACCGACTGAACGCCGGGGGTAGCGTCGCTCAGATCCACCCGCAGGTTCAGGTCCGCCCGCCGGATGTTGCGCACGAACACCTGGGAGCCCGAGGCGGTGAGGGAGATGGTGTCGGGGAGGTCGTCCACGAGCGCCAGGTCTTCGGGCAGGACCCACTCGAGCTGCACCCGGGCCTTCTGTTCCACCACCTGCTCACCCTGGACCCAGGCCCAGCCTGCGAAGGCGAAGATGACGCTCAGGATCTTGAAGCCGATGTTGCGAGTGAACGCACCCCGCACCCAGGGCTGGATCTGGGCGAGATCCGGCTTGCGAGCGACGGTGACCAGCCAGGCGGGGAGCTTCATGGGCTAGTCCTCCAGCTCCGGCTCCGAGCCCTGCTGGCTGGGATCCTTGGCCGCAAAGATCTCCTGGAGCCGCTGGCGAAGCTCGTTGATGTCGCCCATGGGGGTGAGGGCTCCGGACATGGCCAGGCTGACGGTGCCGCGCTCCTCGGAGACGATGAGCACCACGGCGTCGGTCTCTTCGGTGAGGCCCAGCGCGGCCCGGTGACGGGTGCCGAAGAAGCGGCTGACGTCCTTGGACAGCGACAGGGGCAGGAAGACCTTGGCGGCAGCCAGGCGCCCCGACTGCATCACCACCGCGCCATCGTGCAGCGGGGAGGTGGGGTGGAAGATGGACAGCAGCAGCTCCTGGCTGACCCGGGCGTCGAGCCGCAGCGCGGGCTCGACGTAGTCGTCCAAGGACGCGGTGCGCTGGATGGCGATCAGGGCGCCCATGCGACGGGACGCCAGCGCGAAGCAGGCCCGCACGACGTCTTCGAGGGTGGAGGTCTCCGGTCGCGGGGCGAAGGAGCGGAACAGGCGCCCGCCGGCGCGGGCCAGCCCGTGGCGGATGTCGTTCTGGAAGAGGATGATGACCGCCAACACGATGTAGACGAAGAACTTCTGCAGCAGCCAGTGCAGGGTGTAGAGGTGGAGCCGCGCGGACAAGGCGTAGACCAGCAACACGAAGACCAACCCGAGCAGGCTCTGGAACGCGCGGGTGCCCTTGAGGATCAGCAGTGT
>CAZHIK010000295.1:0-7639 GCA_964532635.1 uncultured Enterobacterales bacterium | reverse complement strand
TGCGGTACAGCACATAGGACAGGATCGCGATGTCGACCCTGTCCACCAGACCGCCGCGAAGAAGTCGGAGATCACGCTCCACCCCCGCGAACGGCCCAGGCCATGTCCACCGCGCGGCGTGTGGCCCCTACATCGTGGACCCGCAGCATCCGAACCCCGAGGAACACCGCCAGGCTGGCCACGGCGATGGAACCCTCGAGGCGCTCGGAGCTGTGGGGGAGGCCCAGCACCGCCCCGATGAAGGACTTGCGGGAAGCCCCCAACAGCACCGGAAGCCCGGTGTCCACCAGGCTGGGGAGACCACGCACCAGCGCGAGGTTGTGCTCCACGGTCTTGCCAAAGCCCAGCCCGGGATCGAGCCACAGGCGGTCGCGGCGGATGCCGGCGCTCACCGCTCGCTCAGCGCGCACGAGCAAGAAGTCGCGCACCTCGGCCACCACGTCGACGTAGCGCGGAGCACGCTGCATGGTGCGCGGGGTGCCGCGCATGTGCATCAGCATCAGCTCGCAGCCCGCTGACGCCACCACCCCCGCCATGTCGGGATCGCCCAGGGCGCTCACGTCGTTGACCGCGGAGGCGCCCGCCTCGAGCGCGGCCATGGCCACCGAGGCCTTGGCGGTGTCGATGCTGATGGGAAGATCCGGATGGCGCTGGCGCAGCGCGCGGATCACCGGGACCACCCGCTCACGCTCCTGATCGGCGGGCACCGGGGCCGCACCGGGCCGCGTGGACTCGCCTCCGATGTCGATCCAGTCGGCGCCATCCCGAACCATGGACTCGATGTGATGCAGGGCCACATCGGGGTCGACGTAGCGACCACCATCGTGAAAAGAGTCGGGGGTCAGGTTCGTGATGCCCATGACCAGCGGAGCCGCAGCGCTCATGCCGACAAAATAACCCCTCGGGCGCCCCGTAACCCCGTCGGATCTCAGCCCATTCACGATCAGCGCGACTTGAGGGCCTTGGCTTCCTTGGCGGCCTTGGACCTGGGGAACAGGCGCATCACGTCGTCGTAGAACAGCGCGGCGTTGTCGCGCTGGCCGAGGGCCTCGAAGCACTCGCCCTGGCGCAGCATGGCCCAGGGGGCGCGATCCGAGTCACCGTGGTGATCGACGACCTCCTGGTAGGCGAGGATGGCGGACTGGAAGCGGCCATCGCGGAACCAGGTCTCGGCCAGCATGTAGCGGAGCTCGTGGAGCTGGTCCTCCGCGTCGGGATCCTCGACGAGCTTCTGGTAGATGGCCCGAGCTGGGAGGTAGCGCCCCCCCTGCATGTGCTCTTCGGCCAAGGCCAGCTTGTCCTCGATGCTCATGGGGCCGCTGGGCTCCTCTGCCTCGCCATCGGCCTCTCCGTCACCCTCACCATCACCCTCGCCGTCCGCCTCACCTTCTCCCTCATCCTCGGGATCGAGGCCGGTGTCGTCAGCGTCCGCCAGCACTGGCGGCTCGGGCATCTCGAGCCCCAGGGACTCCCCGCGGGCCTGGGCGCGCGCCTCGCGCCAGGCCAGCCGGCACTCAGCGTCCTCCCTGAACTTTCCGGTGTTCTCGGTGGAGAGCCCCGACTCGTGCTGCAGCACCTCGAGATCGCCGCGCAGGCGGGCGACCTCGTTGCGCAGCTGGTCCATGGTCTCCATGCGCAGGATCTCGTCCTGGCCCCGCGCGCGGGTGACCTCCTCGAGCTGCTCGACGCGGACCAGCGCGTCCTCGACCGCGGCTTGCAGGGTCTGGGTGCGGGTGGACTGGATGGCCATCTCGCGCCGCCAGGCCTCGGTAGCGGACTGGCCGGTGCGATCCCAGACACAGCCGGCCAGGACCAAGGAGAGGATGAAGGTGCTGTTGCGCATAGGAGCCTCGCGGCGTTGCTCAGTCCAACAGAAGGATCTCGACCCGGCGGTTCTGGGACCAGGCGGCCTCATCGTAGCCACGCACCGCCGGACGCTCTTCGCCGTACGAGACGGTGTTGACGCGACCAGGGGACACGCCCTGGCTCACCAGGAAGCGCTCCACAGCGTGGGCCCGACGCTCACCGAGCGCGATGTTGTACTCGGTGGTGCCTCGCTCGTCGCAGTGACCCTCGAGCCGGAGGTTGCCTCGCGCGGAGCGCAGGCAGTCGGCCTGGGCGCGCACGGTGGACGATCCGTCGCTGCGCAGCTCGGAGCTGTTGTAGTCGAAGTAGACGGTGAGGTGACGGCAGGACGCCCCCGGCGCTTCCCCACTGAAGGACACACCACGACGCAGCACGGCCTTGTCGCCATCGGGGTTGGTGACCGTGACGTCGTAGGCCCCCGCGTCCATGGCGGGGACGGTGATGGACAGCGTGTTGTCGTTGACGAAGCTGACCTTCGGGGATGACTTGTTGCCGATACGTACCTGGGCCCCCAGGGCGAACTCAGCGCCGTAGACCTGGGCCGAGTAGGGGGTGCCCACCGTGCCATAGGCCGGATCGATGGAGATCACCTGCAGGGTGACCTCGGGAGGGACCAGGTCGGTGGGGATCAGGTCGTTCGGATCCACCTCTTCTTCTTTGCAGCTCTTGCTGCCCAGCAGGATCGGCAGGACGAGGAGAATCGCGAGAAGGACGCGAAGACGGGACATGTGGCCTCCAGGGGATGGAGGAGGGGGAGTGGGAGCGTGAACAGGGCGGCGGGAGCCGGAGGGGGACGCGCGGACGGTCTGTCGACGCAGGGGGGTAGAGATCTTCTAGGGAGCCGGGACCGTCCTGTCAACCAAGGCCGCCGCTCCTGCAACACCGCCGAGAGAAGTGCGCTTCCCGCGGTCAGTCTTCCAGCGCGCTGGCGTCCTCCGGCGGGGTGGTCTCGCTGCTCTCCGGCGCATCGGGGAGCTTGGCCTCCGGGGAGACCCCCAGGCCGCGGTAGAAGCTCTCGGCCTGGTCATCGGAGATCCACCCCATCTCCGCGGCGGAGCGGTGCCCGAAGCGCACCTGCTCGAGGGAGGTGGGCTCCCGCTCATGTGTGCGGCTGATGGGGATGTCCACCGCCATCAGCTCGGCGAAGCGTTGCGGGTACATGGGCTCCGACCACGGCTCGACGTAGCCCTCTGGAATGCGGGCCAGCCCGTCGGGGCCATACTTGTCACTAGCGCCGAGCAGGTGAGCGAGCTCGTGGGCCACGGTGATCGCGGCGTAGGTGGGGTTCGGGTCGTCCAGGGAGATATAGGTCACCGCCAGGTTGCCCCCGAGAGCCGCGCGGGACATGGCCGCCGAGTCCCCCTCTTCGTCGGTGAAGATCACGAACATGCGCAGCGGGAAGTACCGGGACTCGACCCCGTGCCGCTCCGCGAGCCGCTTCCAGAACCAGCTGTAGCGGAGCGAGGCGATCCCGGCGCGCAGGGGTGAGTCCATGGACTCCACCAGGGACGGGGGCTCGGGCCGCTCCTGCCAGGGCCCACGAACCGACAAGCGCAGCGAGCTGTGCAGCTGGCCGCTGAAGCGCCGACGCTCCCTGTCGAAAAGCGAGACCACGTCAGCGTAGGTGGGGCCCTCCCAGGCCCCACCCGCCTGACCGGACAGTCCCTGGACCATCGGGTGGATCAGCTGACCGGGTGGCACGAACTGGATGACAGCGACGTTGGCCACCTCCCAGCCCGCGCGGATGTCCTCGTCACGCCGCCAGAGGGTGAAGACCTGGTAGAGGAAGGCGCAGAACAGGAAGACGACGAACAGCTGCCTGGTGTGGATGCGCTGAATGCCCGCCCGGTTCTCCGCCGCGCAGCCGGGGCAGAGCCGATCACCATCGGCGTCCAGCAGACAGCCGGCGCAGACGTCCCGCCCACAGCGGCGGCAGGCGCCCCGCACCAGCTCCGGAGGATGGTCCTGACAGACCACCGGAAGGTCCGCATACTCCCCGAGGACCACAACACCCGCGCCAGCGCCCCGAATTCGCCCCGCGGTCTCCTCCGCCTGCTCCCGGTGCTCGGTGACCCGCACCACCACAGGGAGCGCGTCGCGCTTGGGTACGTGACCACCGGGCAGAACCCTGGCCAGCCCACCGGCCCCCTTGGGCGGCCAGCGCACCAACACGACGCGGTAGCGTCTCGGGCTCTGGTCCGTGTCGTTCGATGCCACGTTGTGGGTACCCTGCCTCTCGGGCAAGCCTACGCTGGACCGGCCCGCTTGCCAAGCCTGCAGCCCTTGCAATGGGACGTCGCATCGATCTATTCTCGTGATCTGTTCGGTTGGTGCCTTGACTCGGAGGATGTTTCCCTCACGCCGCTTTCCAGGATCTCGACGTGTTGCCGTGGTGCGCTGCCCGGCCCATAAGCTGGGACGCCTGAAGCGGTAGCTGGAGACCCACTTCCCAGGGAAGAGGGAGCTCGACGAGTCACACCGCCAGAGCGGGGTCCCCCCGGCCGTTGTGTCGGGGGGATTTCGATCCAGGCCGACGCGCGGTCGGGAACCACCATGCCGCTGGGCTGTCGTTGACCAGGTCCGTCCCACTGGAGTGAGGCTCGATGTTCACCTTCCTGCTACCGCTGGTCCTGGCCTGCGCCCAGCACCAGCCCCCCGTGGCCTACGAGCCTGTGGTCATCACCGGCTCCGCGCAGTTGCTGGACGTGGTGGGCATGTCCAACGCCGAGATCATCGAAGCCGCGGCGGATCGACGCACGCGGGGCGACACCGAAGGCGCCATCGCCCGCTTGCTGCTGGTCGTCGAGCAGCAACCACCCGTGCCCGAGCAGGCCGAGGCCCTCTACCAGCTGGGCCTGTGCCACGAGCGGGAGGAGCGCTTCGCCGAGGCCTTCGAGGCCTATGACCGCCTCGTCCAGGCCTGGCCCGAGGCGCCCTCCACCCAGAGCGGCTGGTTCCGCCGGGCCCTCTGCCTCGAGTACCTCGATCGCCACCGCGAAGCTCGGCGCAGCCTCTCCCAGGTGGAGACGGCTCGAGGCCTGAGCCTCCACGACCGCCTGACCCTCGACCTGCAGCGGGGCATCACCCTGGTTCGCTCCGGCCGCACCCGCGCAGGGCTGAAGCTCATCGAACAGGCCACAGCCGCGGCCGAGGGCAGCGATCAGGCCGTCTACCTGCGAGCGAAGGCCCACGTCACCCGCGCCCGGGTGCTGCTGTCGGAGGCCGCGGAGCTCGAGCTCGAGGGCTCACAGAAGAAGCAGGAGAAGCGGCTCGAGCAGCGCGCAGCCCGACTGGCCCATGCGGAGCAGGAGGTGGCCGCCGCCACCTACCTCGGCGAACCGGAGTGGATACTCGAGGGCCTGCTCCTGCTGGGTCGAGCCTACCTGGACCTCCACCAGGCCCTGATGGCCAGCACGCCACCTCGCGGGCTGGGCCCCGAGGGGGAGTCCATCTACCGCGAGGAGGTCGCAGCGCGATCCCAGGTGCTCCTGGTCAAAGCATGGAACCACTTCGACACCGGCGTCGCCAAGGCGGGAGAGTGGCGCTACATCGGGCGACCCCTGCCCGATCTGGTGGCCGCGCGCGACGCCATCGATCTCGCGTTGCTGCCCGCAGCCGGGTCCCCCTGAAGGATTTGGGAGGGGGCGGCAGAGCCACCCCCTCCCGGTACTTCCCAGGGTCTAATCCGCGTTCCGGAAGAACGTCGGAATGTCGTAGTCGTCGTTGCTGATCTCGTGGACCTGATAGCCGGAGGCCTTACCGTGGCCGCTCATGCCGCGGGGACGGCCACCGCCCATCTGGACCGCGATGCGCTCCTCGACGCTCGGCCGGCGAGCGCGGGCGGCGGCGGCCTCGAAGCCGGTGGCGATGACGGTCACACGCGCGGTGTCTTCCATGGACTCGTCGATGACGAGGCCCCAGATCACGTTGGCGTCCTCGTGGACCTCCTCGTGAATCAGGGTGCTGGCCTCGTTGATCTCGTACATGGTGAGGCTCGAGGGGCCCGTGATGTTGATGAGCACCGAGGTGGCGCCGGCGATGCTGACGTCGTCCAGCAGCGGGCTGGAGATGGCCTGGTAGGCGGCATCGACGGTCCGGTTCTCGCCGGTGCCGTGGCCCACACCCATCAAGGCGACGCCCTTGGAGGCCATGACGGTGCGCACGTCGGCGAAGTCCACGTTGACGTGGCCGTTGTGGTAGATGAGCTCCGAGACGCCCTTGCAGGCCGCCAGCAGCACCTCGTCGGCCATCTTGAAGGACTCGACCATGGTGGTGCGCTCGGACGCGAGGCTCACCAGGCGCTCGTTGGGGATGGTGATGAGGGTGTCCACCACCTTCTTGAGGTTCTCGATGCCCTCTTCGGCCTGCTTGTGGCGCTTGCGGGCCTCGAAGCGGAAGGGCCGGGTGACCACGGCCACCGTCAGCGCACCCACCTCGCGGCAGACCTGTGCGATGACCGGCGCCGCGCCGGTGCCGGTGCCACCACCCATGCCGGCGGTGATGAAGACCATGTCGGAGCCAGCCACCAGCTCGGCGAGCCGGTCCTGATCCTCGAGGGCAGCCTCGCGGCCCACCTCGGGGTTGGCGCCGGCGCCCAGCCCGCGGGTGAGCTGCTCACCCAGCTGGAAGCAGCGGGAGGCGCGGGAGTTGGCCAGGGCCTGTGCGTCGGTGTTCACAGCGATGAACTCGACGCCCTGCATCCCGGCGTTGATCATGGTGTTGACAGCGTTGTTTCCGGCGCCGCCCACGCCGATCACCTTGATCTTCGCGGGGACCACCAGCTCGTTTTCGACCAGTTCGATCATGGCCTGCCTCCGATGTCGCCAGGAATGCCCCGTTCCTGACTTTGGGGATTGAGTGTGGAGAGAAGGGGGGGGAGAGGGTGGAGTGGGCGCTGACGGGGGAGGTCAGTCCAACCCTGGGGAAGTACGCTTGGAAAGGGGAGAGACCAGGGCTACCGTGCTGGGTGCCAGGTCGATGCGGCGCGGCTGAGTGGTGTCGAGGCCGGAGGCGCGCAGCTGGGCCAAGCGCTCGAGGCGCCCGCTGGCTTCGGCAAAGCCCAGGGCCAGCTCGGTGCCGCCGCGGAGGACCAGGGTGAAGCCGTCCTGGTCGTGGAAACGAACCTCGCTGAGGTCGTCGGTGCCCAGCTCGTGGGAGCTGTCCACATCGCCGAGCAGGGTGATGGCCTCTGTGAGCACCCGCCGGGCCACGGCCGGGTTGCGCTCGATGAGATCGGCTTCGAGGCCCGTGAGCACGGGGTAGTCGAGGTCGGAGCCGCGGGCGCGCTTGAAGACCTCGGCCTCGGCGTTGACGTAGAAGAGGCCGTCGTACTGCAGCAGCAGAACCGGGCGGTGCTCGGTGACGCGGATGACCACGGTGTCGGGCCAGCGCTTGCTCGCCTCGACCGAAGCCACCCAGGGGTGCTGCATCACACCGCTCACGGTACCGGAGAGGTCCACCTGCCAGATGGGCCGGTCCCGCCGCACGTCGGCCAGGTGGCGCAGCTCACTGGCGGAGCAGTGCGGGCGGAAGCCGTCCGAGTCGTAGCCGTGGACCTGAGCCGTGACGTTCTCAATCACGACCCGACACACCCAGAAGCCGTAGTCCCCCGCGAGGCTGACGACAGCCCACACCAGCCCGGAGGCGGTCAGGGCCAGGAGCAGCCAGCCGAGGCGCTCGCGCCTACGCGGCGCACGGGGAGCCAGGAGGGGATGAACCACGGTGAGGAGCGGGCGGCGTCTGGATGGGGAGGAGGAGCGGTGAGCACGGGAGG
>CAZHIK010000294.1:0-9376 GCA_964532635.1 uncultured Enterobacterales bacterium | reverse complement strand
CGGATCCCAACACCTGCCTCGATGAGCTGCTGGGTGTCCGCGCCGAGGCCACCGTCGGTTCGGTGCGAGAGGAGGCCCGCGTGCTGGCGGGCAAGGGTGTGCTTCCTCCCGGCATCTCCAAGCAGGCGCTGCTCGAGCTGCGCATCGCCGAGAGCCTGGTGGAAGCAGACGACTTCGATCTGGTGGCCATGGGCCGCAGCGAAGGGCCGGGCTGTTACTGCTTCGCCAACAACGTGCTGCGCCAGGTGATCACCCAGCTGTCCGACGCCTACCCCTGGGTGGTCATCGACAACGAAGCGGGGCTCGAGAACCTCAGCCGCCGCATCGTGCGCCGCGTGGAGTGGCTGGTGCTGGTCTCGGACCCATCAGCTCGGGGCCTCACCACGGTGCGACGCCTGCATGCCCTGGCCCGGGAGATGGAGGTCGAGTTCGCCCACTTCGCCCTGGTGATCAACCGGGTGCGTGGCTCGGCTCCCTCCCCAGCGGCCCGCGAGCTGGCTCGGGAACTGGACGCGGACCTGATCCTGGCCCTACCCGACGACGATGCGCTCTCCGCGCTCGCCGAGCGGGGCGCACCGGTGATCCAGCTACCAGCGGACAACCCCGCGATCCTGGCGCTGGCGGCGCTGCTGGCGGCAATGGCGGCCCCAAGCTGAGGCGCCGCCCCTGTCCCTGGCCTCCAGGCTGGTGTATCGTCGGCTTCCACCGTTCCACCCACCCTCCCCCGGAGGTTTCATGAAGCGCTTCGTCCTGCTGGCCATCACCATGGCCCTGCTCGCCCCCAACGCCTTGGCCAAGAAGGGCAAGAACAAGGGCAACAACAACAACAACAACAGCAGCAACAACAGCGGGCGCCTGATCTCACTCAAGAAGGGCACCATGGAGCTCGGTGGCTCCGCCACCCTCGACTTCACCTCCTACGATGGCTCGAACGCGTGGGGTCTGTATGTGAACCCGTCGGCCGGCTACTTCGTCAAGAAGGGCTTCGAGGTCTTCGGCACGATCAACCTCAACTACGTCAAGGTCGAAAACGTCGATGGCGCCACCGGCTACGGCGTGGGCGCCGGCGCTCGCTACTTCATCGACATGAAGCCCAACTGGGCCTACATCGGTGGCCAGGCCGGCTTCACCCCCGAGTCCGACCTCGTCCTGGCCTCCGGGTACAACGTGGACGCCCTCGGCGGCATCCTGCTGCCCCTGTCCAAGAACGTCGCCCTGGATCTCGGCGCCACCCTGGGCATCCTCAAGTACGACGGCATGGACAAGTCGTACATCAACTTCAGCGGTGGCTACCTGGGCATCCACGGCTTCTTCCGGCCCAAAGGCTAGGCCACAACGTAGCTCTGGTACGAGTCACCACAGCGCGAAGGGGCTCCCCGCGGCAGGGTGAGGGTGATAAGCCCTCACCTTCGCCAACCGGGAGCACACATGCCCAGCAAGAAGCCCCCTCAGGATCCAGCGGCCCGCGTCAGCGATCCCGCTTCCCTCGAGATCTTGGAGCGCGCCCAGCACAGCGGCGCCTCCACCGCCTTCAGCCGCGTGCTCGAACAGCCCGCCCCCTGCCGCTTTGGCACTCAGGGCATCTGCTGCCGCCTGTGCCACATGGGCCCCTGCCGCGTCACCACCAAGGCCCCCCGCGGAGTTTGCGGCGCCGATGCCCACACCATCGTGGCGCGCAACTACCTCCGCGAGGTGGCGGGCGGCACCGCGGCCCACAGCGACCACGGTCGGCACCTGGTCCTGCTGCTCCGCGACGTGGCCCGTGGCCAGGGCGGCGACTACGTCATCCGCGACCAGGCCGCCCTGGGCCGTGCGGCGCGCGCATGGGGCATCGAGCACACCGCCCGTGATCCGCTGGCGGTCGCCCTCGACCTCACCACACTGTGGCTCGAGGAGTTCGCCCGGCAAGAGTCGTCGCTCTCCACGCTCGGGCTGGCCCCCGAGCCGCGCCAGGGTCTGTGGACCCGCAAGCATGTGGATCCCGGGGGCATCGACCGCATGGTGGTCGAGTCCATGCACCGCACCACCATGGGCGTGGACCACGACCACCGCAGCCTGCTGATGCACGCCTTCCGCACCGCCCTGGCCGATGGCTGGGGCGGCTCCCGCATCGCCACCGCGGTCAGCGACATCCTCTTCGGCACCCCCACCCCCGTGCGCAGCCGCACCAACCTGGGTGTGCTGGCCCACAACGCGGTCAACGTGGTGGTGCACGGTCACGAGCCCGCCCTGTCCGAGATGCTCGCCGCCGCCTCCCTCGACCCCGCCATCCGCAAAGCCGCCAACGAGGCCGGCGCCCCCGGTGGCATCAACCTGGCGGGTATCTGCTGCACCGCCAACGAGGTGCTGATGCGCCACGGCATCGCGGTGGCGGGCAACTTCCTGCAGCAGGAGCTGGCGCTGCTCACCGGCGCTGTGGAGATGATGATCATCGACGTGCAGTGCTGTATGCCCAGCCTGCCGGAGGTCGCCGCCGCCTACCACACCCGCGTGGTCTCCACCGCCGAGATCGCCCGGACCGTCGGCGCCGAGCAGGCCACCTTCGACGTCCGGCGGGCCTGGGAGGCCGCCAAGGATCTGCTGCTGGGTGCCATCGAGAACTACAGACAGCGCGATCCGGCCAAGGTCTTCATCCCCGACCACAGCGAGCCGCTGGTGGCCGGCTTCTCGGTCCCCGCCATCGAGTACATGCTGGGCGGCACCTACCGCCCCAGCTTCAGGCCGCTCAACGACGCCATCATGCAGAACCGCATCCTGGGTGTCGTGGGCATCGTGGGCTGCTCGAACCCCCGCGAAAAGGTCGACGCCTACAACAACACCCTCACCCGTCGGCTGCTGGCCGAGAACGTGCTCATCCTGCAGACCGGCTGCGCCGCCATCGCCTCCGCCAAGGACGGGCTGCTCGAGCCCGAAGCCGCCCTGGCCCACGCCGGCCCCGGCCTGCGTGAGGTCTGCGAGACCGTGGGTATGCCCCCGGTACTGCACATGGGTTCCTGCGTCGACAACTCCCGCCTGCTCGAGGCCGCCACTCGGGTGGTGCAGGAGGGCGGGTTGGGAGATGACCTCTCCCAGGTCCCGGTGGTGGGCGTGGCCCCCGAGTGGATGTCCGAAAAGGCCGTGGCCATCGGCTGCTACTTCGTGGCCTCCGGTATCGACGTCGTGCTGGGGCGACCGTTCAACGTCGGTGGCTCGGACAAGGTCACCGAGTTCCTCGAGAGCGAGGTCGCCGACATCTTCGGCGCGTCCTTCCACACCATCCTGGACCCGGACGCCGCGGCCGATCACATCCTGGCGCTGCTCCGTGCCCGTCGTGAGAAGCTCGGCATCCACGAGCAGGGCGAGCGCAAGCTGATGGACATGGCCGACCGCCGCGGCCTCGACGGCGCGTCTCCCACCCACCGCGGCTGCAAGCCTCACGCCCACTAGGAGCGCCCATGTCCAAGCTGATCGCTACCGCCGCCATCGACGGGGCTGTGGAGTGGGTGGCCCAGGCCGATGCCATGCTGGCCCAGGCCGTGGCCCAGCACGGGGAGCAGGCCGCCGTCGGCTTCCCCTCCACAGCCTACTTCCTGCCGGTCATCCACAGCTTCACCGGCTGGAAGATCGAGACCTTGGCGGACTGCCGCACCGCACTGCGCCACGCCAAGCAGCTGCTCCCCGAGCGCCCCAGCGACCGCACCTGGCTGCCCTACCTGGGCAACGCCCTGGACGCCGGTGTCGCGTCCCTGTTCGCCTGCGAGGTCATCGAGGCCTGCCGCACCCTGGTGGGCCCCCCGCCAGCCCGCGATATCTGGCTGGGTGCCGCCAGCGATATCATCATGCGCGAGCGCGGCATCGAGTTCGTGGACGGAACAGCGCCTGGCTTCGCGGCCATCACCGGCGCGGCCCCCACCCCCGAGATCGCGGTGCAGATCGCCCGCGAGCTGCAGGAGAAGAACCTCTACGTGTTCATGGGTGGCTCCACCGGCGGCGTGCAATTCGCCGAGCAGCTCTACCAAGCCGGCGTGCAGCTGGGCTGGGAGACCCGCCTGGTGCCCTTCGGCCCCGACGTCAGTGCCCTGATCTACGCCCTGGGCTTCGCCAACCGGGCGGCCCTGAGCTTCGGGGGGGTGGCCCCCGGCGACTTCACGGCCAACCTCCGCTACAACAAGGACCGCATCTTCGCCTTCGTGCTGGCCCTGGGCCCTGTGGACGCCGAGAAGTACGCCGTGGCCGCCGGCGCGATCAACTACGGCTTCCCCGTCATCGCCGACACAGACATCCCCGAGATCCTCCCCACGGGTGTGTGCACCTACGAACACGTGGTCGCCGGCGTGCCCCACGACAGCATGGTCGAGAAGGCCCTCGAGGTGCGCGGCTGCAAGGTGCGCATCACCAAGGTCCCGGTGCCGGTGGCCTACGGCCCGGCCTTCGAGGGCGAGCGCATCCGCAAGGCCGACGCCCAGGTCGAGTTCGGCGGCCAGCGCTCCACCGCCTTCGAGTTCGTCACCTCCGCCACGCTGGATGCCATCACCGACGGCGAGATCGAGCTGATCGGGCCCGACATCGACGAGGTCGAGCCCGGCACCGCGCTTCCCCTGTCCATCTGGGTGGCAGCCGCCGGCCGCAAGCTCCAGGCCGACTTCGAGCCCATCCTCGAGCGCCAGATCCATCACCTCGTCAACGGCGCCGAAGGCATCTGGCACATGGGCCAGCGGGACATCGTCTGGACCCGCGTGAGCAAGCGCGGCTTCGAGCAGGGCCTGCGCCTGCGTCACTACGGCGAGATCCTGCACGCCAAGCTGCTGTCGGACTACCCGGCCATCGTGGACAAGGTGAAGGTCACCCTGATCACCGACGCCGACGAGGTCGAGCGCCGCCTGAGCGTTGCCCGTCGGGTCTGGCACGAGCGCAACGAGCGGATGCGCTCGCTGACCGACGAGAGCGTGGACACCTTCTATTCCTGCCTGCTCTGCCAGAGCTTCGCCCCGGACCACGTCTGCGTCATCACCCCCGAGCGCCTCGGGCTGTGCGGCGCCTACAACTGGCTGGACGGCAAGGCGGCCCACGAGATCGACCCCACCGGGCCCAACCAGCCCGTCAAGAAAGGCCGCACCGTCGATGCCGCCAAGGGCATCTGGGAGGGCGTGAACGCCTACGTCGCCCAGAACAGCCACGGCACCATCCCCGCCATCACCATGTACTCGATCATGGACCGCCCCATGACCAGCTGCGGCTGCTTCGAGGTGATCGTGGCCTACGTGCCCGAGTGCAACGGGGTGATGGTGGTCAACCGCGAGTTCCCCGGTGACACCCCGGTGGGCATGACCTTCTCGAGCCTGGCCGGCGCTGTGGGTGGCGGCCGCCAAACCCCCGGCTTCATGGGCTGCGGCAAGGGCTACATCGTCTCCCCCAAGTTCCTCTCCGCCGAGGGAGGTCACCCTCGCCTGGTGTGGATGCCCGCTGAGCTGAAGCGCTTGCTCGGACCTCGACTCGAAGAGCTGACCGGCGAAGCCGGTCACCCCCAGCTGCTGGATCTGATCGCCGACGAGACGATGGCCACGGATCCCGACAGCATCCGTGCCCACATGGAGCGGGTCGGCCACCCCGCCCTGACCCTGTCCGACATGGCCGACTTCGCCGAGTCCGACGAGCCAGAGGCTCCCCTGGCCGCCGCGCCCAGCGCCGGCGACGACGGGCCACCCCTTCCCTCGAGCCACCCTGGCACTCCGGAAGCCCAGGGCCCCGAGCCCGTAGCCGCAGGAGCCGAGATGACCGAAGAGCAGCTCGCCAAAGTCAAGGCCGAGCTGGCCGAGGCCCTGCAGCAAGCGCTGCGCCAGGCCCTGCCCCCCGAGCTGGCCACCCAGGTGGCCACGGCCTTCCAGCAGCAGCTCGACGGGACTCCTCCAGCCAGCGCCCCCGAGCCCGCGCCGGAGAGAGTGCCCGCCTGGCAGCAGAGCGGCCCCACGGCCGCAGAGCGCCTCGCCGCCGTGAGCACGCTGGCGATCCCCAGGGAGCCCGCCACCCAGCCCCTCTGGGAGGTCGTCCTCGGCGCTACGCGCGCCCAGGGAGGCACCCGCGGGCGCACCGTCACCATCGGCGGCGCTTCGGCCATGCCCTTCCACCTGTGGGAGGGCGAGATGCCCCACCGCCCCGCGGTGGCCCTCGAGGTCTTCGACCACATCGGCGAACGCTTCCCCAAGGTATTGCGCGGTGCCTGGGGCTCCCTTCTGGCCGAGCCGGCCACCATGGCCCGCGCGGCCGTGGAAAGACACGGCGCCGATCTGGTGGCCGTGCGCCTGGACGGCACCCACCCGGAAGGTGCGGGCCACTCGGTGCAGCAGGGCGTGGACCTGGTGGGTGGCGTGCTCGAGGCGGTGGACGTGCCCCTCATCGTCACCGGTCCCAGCCACTTCGACCGCACCAACGAGCTGGTCAAGGCGGTGGCCCAGGCGTTCGAGGGGGAACGTCTGCTGTTCAACTGGGCCGAGCAGGACAACTACCGCACCATCGCCGGCGCGGCTCTGGCCTACGGCCACCGTATGGTGGCCCAGAGCCCCATCGACGTCAACATCGGCAAGCAGATGGTGATCCTGCTGACCAACATGGGCCTGTCCCAGGACCAGGTGGTGCTCGACATGATGACCGGAGCCATGGGCTACGGCATCGAGTACACCTACTCGGTCATGGAGCGCGCCCGCCTGGCTGGCCTGGGCGGCGATCCCATGCTGGCCGGCCCCATGATCGTCTCCCCGGGACAGGAGTGCTCGAAGGTCAAGGAGTACAACGCCTCCGAGGCCGACTTCCCCACCTGGGGTGAGCTGTCCAGCCGCGCGGCCCTGTGGGAGCTGTCCACAGCCACCGCCCTGCTCCACGCCGGCGCCGACCTGCTCATCATGAACCACCCCCAGGCCGCCCAGACCCTCGGCAAGACCATCCTCCGCCTCATGGACGGGACCGCATAGGAGCGAGCCATGGCACTCTCAGGCCTGAAGATCCAGAAGCTGCTGCCCCGCACCAACTGCAAGGAGTGTGGGTCGAACACCTGCCTGGCCTTCGCTATGAAGCTGGCGGCCAAGAAGGTGGAGCTGTCGGCTTGTCCCTACGCATCCGACGAAGCCAAGCGCGTGCTGGGTGCGGCCGCGGAGCCCCCTGTGCGGGGCGTGAAGCTGGGCCCCGACGGGGGGCTGAAGCTGGGGGAGGAGACCGTGCTCTACCGACACGAGCGCTCCTTCGTCAGCCCCGTGGCCTTCGCGGTGGACATCGACGAGACCCTGCCAGACGAAGAGCTGAACGCCACCCTCGACGCCGTGCGCGACTACGCCATCGAGCGTGTGGGCGACAGCTACGCGGTGGACATGGTCTCGGTCACCCAGCGCGGCGACCGCGCCGAGGCCTTCGTGGCTCTGGCCAAGCGCGCCTGGGAGCACTGCGGCAAGCCCCTGGTGCTGCGCTCGAGCGATCCCCAGGCCCTGACGCGAGCCGCCATCGCGGTGAAGGGCTCGGGCAGCCTCATCGCCGGTGTCACCTCCGAGACCGCCGACGCCCTGTGGCCCGTGGCCAAGCAGAGCGGCCATGCCCTGGGCGTGCGCGCCCCCGACCTCGACGCCCTGGTGGCGCTCACCGGCCGCTTGCGCGAGGCGGGCTGCAAGGATGTGGCCATGGAACTGCCCAGCCTGGACCTGGCCGAGCGCTTCCAGCTGGCCAGTATCGCCCGCCGCTCAGCCCTGAAGCACGGGGTCAAGCCCCTGGGCCTGCCCCACCTCGCCTTCCTCGAGGGCGATGATCCCCTGGACCTGGTCGTCACCGCAGCCACCGAGATCTGCAAGTACGGTGGGGTGGTGGTGCTGCCACGCTTCGATGCCGCCCTGCTGGCGGCCCTGCTCACCCTGCGGCTGAACATCTTCACCGATCCCCAGAAGCCCATCCAGGTCGAGCCCGGGCTGTACCCCATCGTGGAGCCCGGCCCCGACAGCCCGGTCTTCGTGACCACCAACTTCTCCCTCACCTACTTCCTGGTCAGCGGAGAGCTGGAGAACTCCGGCCTGTCGGCTTGGCTGCTGGTGCCCGAGTGCGAGGGCATGTCCGTGCTCACCGCCTGGGCTGCGGGCAAGTTCAGCGGCGCCCACATCGCCAGGTACGCGCGGGAGATCGAGCTCGAGGCCAAGGTGCAGGACCGCCGCATCGTGATCCCGGGCCTGGTAGCCCAGATCAGCGGCGAGCTCGAGGAGAGCCTGCCGGGCTGGCAGGTGCTGGTGGGTCCCCAGCAAGCCGCCGACATCGAGGGCTTCATCAAGGCGCGCTTTGGTGGATAAGGGGTAGTCATGCCCCAGGTCATCTTCCAACCCACAGGTCGCAGCATCGAGGTCCCGCCGGGCACCGAGCTGCTCGAAGCTGCCCGCACAGCGGGCGTTGACATCGAGGCTCCCTGCGGAGGTCGAGGCCGCTGCGGGCGCTGCCTGGTCCGCATCTCATCGGGCCGGGTCGACTCCGACTCCCTGAGTGTCATGCCCGCCGCGGTGGTGGCCCAGGGCCACGTGCTGGCCTGCCGCACCCGCGTCGCCGACGATCCCATCGTCGTGGAGGTCCCCGAACAGCTCGGCAGCGAAGGCGGCCAGATCCCCGAAGAGGACGAGACCTGGATGGTGCGCGGCGAGCTGCTGCCGAAAGAGTGGCAGTTCGATCCCCTGGCGGTGAAGTGGGCCATCACCGTTCCCTCTGCCCAGCCCGACGACGGCCTGAGCGACGTGGACCGCTTCGTGCGGGCCATCCAGCTCGAGTGGGGGCGGCGTGAGAAGCTCCCGGTCGACAGCTTCAAGCTGTTCGAAGATCTGAAGTCGATGCTCATCGACGTCATGGTGCCCCTGGGCACCACCCGCGCCCTGGCCCACGCTCTCCGAGCCGGCGTAGGCCGGGTCACGGCATCCCTGGTGCGCACCGGCCGCCGCATGGTCTGCGTCCGGGTCGAGGCAGGCCACACCGCCCGCACCAACCACGCCATCGCGGTGGATGTGGGCACCACCACCATCACCGTGCAGCTGGTGGACCTCGAGGCCGCACGCATCGTGGCCACGCGCTCGGGCTACAACGACCAGGTGGCCTGCGGAGGCGACGTCATCTCGCGTATCGAGTACGCCCGCCGTGCAGGGGGCCTCGATGAGCTGCGGGCGCGGGTGCTGGGCACCATCAACGGCCTGCTGGACAAGGCCTGCCGTTCCTGCGAGGTCGACCCCCACACCATCTCCAACGCGGTGGTCTCGGGCAACACCACCATGACCCACCTGCTGCTGGGCCTGAACCCCGAGTACATCCGGCTGGATCCCTACACCCCCACCCTGCTGGCGGTGCCCTACCTGACCGCGGGCGAGGTGGGCATCGACATCAACCCCGACTCCTG
>CAZHIK010000293.1:0-9378 GCA_964532635.1 uncultured Enterobacterales bacterium | reverse complement strand
CCCGGCCCCCAGGGCCGCTTCCCCGACCCCGTCCCCGGCTCGCTGAACCCCAGCTACGTCACCATCGACGACGAGCTGCTGGGGGTCGAGCACCTCTCCTGGTGGGGAGAGTGGATGCAGGCCTGCCTGGTCTGCAGCAGCAGCTACCAGGACGGCACCCCCATCGCCCCCACCCGCAGCGCCTCGAGCACCCTGGTGGAAGGGGAGCGCAGCTACCCGGTGAGCAACAGCGCGGGGCCCTTCGAGGGCTCGCCCGCCCACGCCCGAGAGCTGCTGTCCACCGCCTGGTGCGAAGGGGTCGAGGGCGACGGAGTGGGTGAGTGGATCGAGATCCGCTACCCACGCCCCGTTGTGCTCGGGATGATCTACGTCTCGGGCGGCTACACCAAGAGCGCCTCGGTCCAGGCCAACAACAACCGGGTCAAGGCCCTGGACGCCTACGTCGGCGACAAGTTGGCCGGCACGATCGAACTCGAGGACCCCCAGCAGCCCTGGTCCTGGACCCTGATCCGCCCCCCGGACAACCGGGCCTGGAACACCCCCGTCCAGACCTTCCGCTTCCGCATCCACGAGGTCTACCTGAGCTCGAAGTACCGGGACACCTGCATCTCGCTGTTGGAACTCGACGTCTACGATCCCGCCGTGTTCGACTAGGGCGATGCGCATTCAAAAGCTTCCTTGACAGCTTCCGGTGAGGGATCTATACCGACTGACAAGTCGGTCGAGCCTGTACCGACTCCCCCGTCGGTACAGGATTCCGCCAGAGGAGATCCCATGCGCACCCTGCTCATCGCCCTGCTCCTGGCCCTGCCCTCGGTGGCCCAGGCCCTCACCGCCGCCGAGGTGCTGGCCAAGGCCGACGCCATCCAACAGGCCGACACCTCCCACATCCTGATGGAACAGACCATCACCACCACCAGCGGCAAGACCCGCACCTTCCGCATCGAGAGCTGGTCGGCCGACGGCAACGACAAGAGTGTGATGCGCTTCATCTCCCCCGCCCCCTCGGCGGGCATCGGTATGCTCTCGCTCGACGGCGGCGACGTGCTGTGGGCCTACTTCCCCGACAGCGACGACCTGCGCAAGATCGCCAGCTCCGCCCGCAAGGGCAGCATGGAGGGCAGCGACTTCTCCTACGAGGACATGAGCGGCGGCGAGTGGACCGAAGACTGGGACACCACCGAGATGGTCAGCGAGGACCTGAACGGCCGCGCCTGCCACAAGCTCACCGCCACCCCCAAGGGCTCCAGCTCCTACACTGAGATGGTGGCCTGGGTGGACGCCGAGACCTTCGTCACCCACCAGGTGCACTACTTCGACAAGAAGGCCGCACACGTCAAGACCCTCGAGATGAAGGACTGGGAGCAGATCAGCGGCACATGGACCCCTCGGGAGCTGGTCATGCACAACCTCAAGCGCGGCTCTCAGACCAGCATCCGCATGGTCGAGGTGGCCTACGGCGTCGAAGTCCCCGACAGCCAGTTCACCACCGACTTCCTCACGTCGATGTGAGCACGGGAGGGGATGAACTACCCGTTACGGCCCTCCCCTACATTCAACGGGACACCCGCCGCCACGTCCCCGCGAAATCGCGACAAACCGATGTAGGGGCGGGGTTGACCCCCGCCCGCAACGAGAAAGCACCAGGACCCGCGAATGTCTCCCCGAAAAAAGCGCCAGGTCGCCCGCAGCCCCGAAGACCTCGCGGCCAAGCGCAACCAGATCCTCGACGCGGCCATGGCCTGCCTGCACGAGTCGGGCTTCGCCCGCACCACCATGACCGACGTGGCCAAGCAGGCCGGCATCGGCCGCGGCACCGTCTACTGGCACTTCCTGTCCAAGGACGAGCTGTTCCTGGCGGTGGTGCAGCGTGAGGTGGACCAGATGGTGGCGATGATCGGCCCCGTGGCCGACGCCCCCATCCCCGCCGATCAGAAGCTGGACGCCATGATCCAGCAGACCTTCCTGATGTACTCGGACGTGCCCCACCTGTTTCGGGCCTTCATGTCCATCCTCACCGGCGCGGGCGAGGAGCTGGAGCGGAAGCTCGGAGATGTTCTGGCCGGCGTCTACCGCCTCTACAACAAGGTCATCGCCGACGAGCTGGACAAGGGCAAGGCCGAGGGCTCGGTCCGCCAGGACCTCGACTCCCCCGTCGTCGCCGCCACCATCGTGGTCATGCTCGACGCCCTGTTCCTGCAGATCCACTTCGGCTTGATCGACAACGATCCCCCTCGGCTCGCCGCGGCCGTCGGAGACCTCGTGAAACGCGGCATCCTGGCCTGCCCCCCGACCCCTGCGGGCAGCCAGGGAGGTGACGCATGAGAGAGCGCTTCTTCGACTGGCTGGCCACCGGATCCGCCCGGCATCCCTGGCGCTTCCTGGCCGCGGCCCTGCTGGTGTTCCTCATCGGCGCGGCCCTGTCCGCCACCATCGTGCCCAAGCTGACCTGGATGGACCTGCTGCCCCAGGACGAGCCCAAGGTGCAGGAGTTCCAGGAGGTGCTGGAGGAGTACGGCAACTCGGAGATCATCCTCGCCTCCCTCGAGGGCCCCGACCCGGACGAGCTGCTGGAGTTCGCGGCCGAGTACGAAGCGCGGCTGTTCGAGCTCGAGTCCGCCGAGGGCGACAAGCTCATCAAGCGAGTCAGCTACGGAGAGGACCTGGCCTTCATGCGCGAGCACGCCCTGATGTTGGCCAAGCCCAAGGACCTGGACCAGATCCTCGACAACAGCCTGCTGGACGAGCCTGGCCTGGCCGCCGTGGTCTCCGGCTACAACCGGATGTTCAGAGCGGAGTACGTGGACGAGGGAGACGACGAGCAGAGCCCCGAAGCCCAGGAAGAAGGAGCGGTCCGGGCCATCGACTCCATGTGGGCGCTCCCGTCATCGCTGCGCTGGTACCTCGACAACCCCGATCTGGATCCCGCCGAGGCCCAGGCGGAGATCGAACGAGCCGTGCAGCGCTTCACGCTGGGCGAGGCCAACTACTTCTCCGACGACCGCAGCATCCTGCTGATGATGATCCTGCCGGAGAACTCCACCGACGACTGGCACCTGTCCCTTCCCGCCGTGCAGCGCGCCCGGGACATCTTCGAGGAGCTGCTGCTCGACCACCCGGCCATCGCTGACAACTACGCCGGCCCCTGGGCCGTCACCGGCATCTGGGAGTCCATGGCCGCCTCGGCGGGCGACGATCAGGCCAAGCTCGACGCCCTGCGCCTGCAGATCCCCTACAAGGTCCCCGCCATCGCCCCCATCGACAAGCTCGACTCGGGCACGGGCCTGGCGGGCATGCACGTGCTGATGGACGACGAGTACGCCACCATGTTCCACGACTTCGGCTGGAACACCCTGCTGGCGTTCGTCGCGGTGCTCGCGCTCTTCGTGGTCACCTTCCGCATGTGGACCTCGCCCATCGTGGCCATCGTGGTGCTGACCATGTCCATCACGCTGGCGCTGGGGGTGAACGCGCTGGTGCTTGGGGAGTTGACCATGATGGCCATGATGTTCCCCATCATCCTGCTGGGCATGGGGGTGGACTACTTCGTCCATATCCTGGGGGAGTTCACCCAGCGGCGGGGCGCGGGTGAGTCCATCGAGAGCGCCCTGCGCGCCACCCTGCAGAAGACCGGCAAGGGCGTGCTCACCGGCGGCCTCACCACCGCCATGGCGTTCCTGGCCCTGGCCCTGACCAGCTTCAAGGGCTTCACCGACTTCGGCATCAGCGCCGGCATCGGCGTGCTCTGCACCCTGCTCACCAGCCTGATGGTGCTGCCCGCGGCCCTGGTCATCCTGCACCGCCGCCGCGAGAAGCGGGCGGCCAAGAAGGGCAAGCCCGTAGACGCCAAGCAGTCCGTGATCCAGTTCCGCTTCCTGGCTGTGACCGGCGGCTGGGCCCACCGCTACTGGCCGGTCACTCTGGCCGTGGTGGGCGCGGCCACGGTCTTCTTCGCCATCAAGGCCAAGGACGTAGGTTGGACCAAGGACATGTTCGACGTCGAGGCCGAGAACCTCGCCACCATCGAGCTGTCCGAGGTGCTCGAGGAGCGCTTCCACCTGCACCCCGACTCCCTGGTGGTCTCCGCGAACAGCCTCGAAGAGGCCTACACGCTGACCGACGGGCTGAACGACCTGGGCACCATCCGCATGGTGGACTCCATCTCCCACATGCTACCCCCCGAAGGCGAGCAGGCTGAGCGCGCCGAGCGGGTCGAAGAGATCCGCGACCGCATCGACGCCTGGGACGCGCCGCCGCGCTTCACGATTGCCCAAGACGAAGTGGAGGACGAGGACGGCGAGGAGATCGAGGACTCCGCCGCACGTGTGGATGCATTCCTGAAAGCCCTGTACCAGATGGACTGCAACGTCATCACCATCCGCAAGAGTGCCTACATGGCCGGTCAGGATCGGCTGTACGACAAGGCCGGGGCCATCGTGAAGGAAGGCGAGATCTGCGTGAAGCGCGAAGCGGGCAAGCCCCGTCCCCCAGGAGGCTGGCCCCGGGTCGCCGCGTCCGACGACGTCAAGGCCATCGCCGCCTTCGCGAAGGAGCACCCCGACACCGTCTCCGCCCGACTCGACGCCTTCCAGGACATCTTCCAGCCCACCATGAAGGCCACCTACCAGGCCATGGCCAACCCCGAGCCCATCACCCTCGAGACCCTGCCCAGCTCCATCACCGAGCGCTACCAATCGCTGAACGGTGAGAGCTTCCTGATCACCGCCTACCCCAACGGGGACGTCTGGAACCAGGACTTCCAGAAGATCCTGTTCGCCGACGTGGCCACCGTGAGCCCCCGGGTCACCGGCACCCCGCCGCTGTTCGTGGCCACCATCGAGCGCGGCGCCGAGGAAGGCAAGGCGGCCACCCTCTACTGCCTGATCGCCATCCTGGTCCTGCTGATGATCGACTTCTGGGGCTTCCGCCGGGACAAGCTGCGTGAGGGCGTGCTGTCGAGCGTGCTGGCGATCATCCCGCTGGCCGTGGGCGCAATCTGGACGGTGGGCGCGATGACCGTGCTCGACATCGAGCTGAACATGGTCAACGTCATCGCCATCCCGCTGATCCTGGGCATCGGCATCGACAATGGTGTGCACGTGATCCACCGCTACCGCATCGAGGGCGTGGGCAACATCGGCACCGTGTTGTCCACAGTGGGGCGCGCCATCCTGCTCACCTCCATCACCACCATCGCCGCGTTCGGCACCTTCGCCTTCGGCCTGTACCGTGGCATGGTGAGCATGGGCATCGTGCTGGGCCTGGGCATCGCCATCTGCTTCTTCATGTCGGCCTACCTGCTGCCCGCCCTGTTCGGCGCGCTGGAGAAGGCGGGGGTGCGGCTGTGATCCCCATCGTGTTCGTCCTCGCCGCCCAGGCGGCCGACGACTTCTCGGTGAACCTGGCCGACGAACAGACCGTGCGCTGGTCGGGCTACGTCGAGAACCAGGCCGCCCTGATGGCCTTCCCCGAGCGCGAGGGCGACGAGGAGGCCGAAGGCTCCGGGCTCGATCTCATGGACACCAACAAGCTGCGGCTGAACATGGAGGCCAAGCCAGCCCCCGGCTTCCGGGCCAACGCGAACATCGTGGCCCGGAGCTTCCACGGCACCACCAGCATCGCCCTGGCCGACGTGCTGCCCGAGAAGTTCGACGACGACATCGCCATGCTGGCCATGTGGGACCCCAGCTACGCCAGCTACAGCTTCGAGGACGACATCTACCTGAACGACGCCTACTTCACGGCGCGAGAGGGCTCCTTCGAGCTGCGCATGGGCAAGCAGCAGTTCCGCTTTGGCAGCGGCTACTTCTGGAACCCCACCGATCCCTTCACGGTGAAGGACATGCTCGATCCCACCTACGAGAAGGTCGGGATCACCGCCGCCCGGGCCAAGCTGGCCCTGCCTGTGAACGGCATGGTCGAGCTGTGGGCCCTGCCGCGCCAGACCTGGGGCGAGTTCGAGGTCGAGGACTCCGCCATCGCCGCCCGGGCCCGGCTCGCGCCCGGCCAGTGGTCCTTCACCGGCAGCTACGCCAGCTACCGGGACCTGGCCGGGCTGGACATGACCGCCATGAGCATGGAGGCCTTCATGGTCCAGGGCCGGCGCCACATGTTCGGGCTCGACATCGGCGGCGACATCCTCGGCGTAGGGATCTGGGCCGAGGCGGCCTACAACCGCATGCACCTGGAATCATGGAAGGACCTGGACAAGATCGCCCAGGAGGAGTGGTTCGAGGTCGATGCCGGCGCTCAGTACGTGATCCCCGGCGGCACCACCGTCATGGTGGAGTACCTGTACAACCAGCGCGGGCTCGAGTCCGCCGACGACTACACCCTGTGGCACTGGATGCTCTACATGGAACAGACCATCCGGGCCCTGGGCCAGCACTGCGGCACCGGCACCGTCCAGGTGCCCCTGGGCCGCATCCACACCGACCTGGCGCTCACCGGCATCGCCAACTTCAGCGACGGCTCCTGGCTGCTCAACCCCTGGGTCTCCTACGAGTGGGGCCAGAACCTGGAGATCTCCGCCTACGGCGCCTTCGGCTTCGGAGGGAAAGACGCGGAGCTGTCCGCCACCGGCAAGGCCGGCTACCTGCGGGGGCGGTTCAGCTTCTGAACGTCCCGAGAATCAGCCCAGCGCCCCCGCGATCATCGCAAAGCCACCGATCAGCAGGCCGATGATGAACAGCACGGCGATCAGCAGGATGTAGCCGATGCCGATGACCAGGCCGCCGATGGCGGCCCCCTTGCCACGGCCGTCGAGCAGCGCCGCCTTCTTCATGCCCAGGATCCCGGTGACGATGGCCACCACATCGAGGATCAGGATGATCGGGAAGATCAGCAGGTTGGCGAAGTTGAGGATGGGGATGAACCCCACGCAGAACATCACGATCTGCAGTATGATGACCGCGATGCCCGAGCCGAGGGAGACGGTGGCGGGGGTGTTGGGCTCCATGTTGACTCCTGGGAAGCTCCGACACCCGTAGCACGAACACGGCTTCCTCGAATGCACCCGACAACGCTGCGTCCGGAGAGCGCCCCGTCTCCGGAGACACCATGGTCCACAGCACAGCAGCGCTCATCCTGGCCGCCACGCTCACCACGGGGACGACCCGGGCCGCCCAGGCCGCCCTGATGATCGAGCCCCCGACCCTGCACACCCCCATCGCGCGCTACACCGATGGCGACAACGTCGTCCCGCTGGACTTCGGCTTCCGCACCAGCCTGGCGTTTCCTCGGGACAAGCCCTGGCACAGCAGCTGGGGCTACAGCGTCCGCGGCGGGCGCACCGCCGCCAACACACCGGTAGGCCGCTTCCGGCTCGACTACGGCTGGCGCCGGGTCTACGACCCGCGCAAGCAGGGCCGTCCCTACCTCGAGCTCGGCGTGGGCAGCGAGACCATCTGGTTCGCCGACCCGGACAGCTCCCACACCATCTCCGGCGGAGTCGGCCCCCACATCGGCGTGGGCATGATCCTCGACGGCACCGCGGACGGGTTGCTGGGCCTGCGCTTGACCAGCGCGTGGATGGGACCAGGACGCGAGGCCCAGGAAGAGGCGACCGGCCGCAGCTACCGCTACACGCCCAGCCACCTCGGTCTGGCCGTGTATGCGGGGCAGGTGTTCTAGCTCTTCCAGTTCTGACGGCCCCGCCCGAGCCTACAGCGATCAATGACGGCTCGCGCGGCAGGCCGGACGTTCCATTGCCGGCTTTCCATATGGTGTATTGTCGAAAGCCGAGAACCGCCCGATCCCGCAGGAGGTCAGCGCCGTGAACTTCTTCGTCAACGCCTGGCACAAGTGCGGCACGGCCGGGACAGTGATCCTGGTCCTCTGCCTCGTCCATGCGGTGCTGGTGGGGTTGCTCGTCGTCAGGGCCAGGGCGGGTCGGTCCAGCCCCTTGGCGGGTTGGTTGCTCGCGCCGAGTCTCATGGTGATCGTGGCGCAGCTCGATGCGGTCCGTACCCAGTCGCTCGTGCTGGAGGCCCTCGCGATTCCCTCGAGCGGATCCCAGTCACAGATGTTCTACGCCGGGGTCGCCGTCATGGTCTTCCTGCGGTGCTCGTCGCTGTTCTGCGCAGGGGGAGCCCTGTGCCTGGCGGCAGCACCGGCGGCGCTGTTTGGCGTGAGTAGCGAAGGCGAGCGGAGCCGTGTACGACTCGGGATCGCCCTGGCGTGCCTGGCGGGTTCCTTCACAGGGCTCCTGTTCCTGCTGGGTATGCCGCTCGATGCCGTGCTCGCAGCTTGCTCGCGAGAACCTTCCCTGTTCCTGCTGGTGCCCCCTTTCTGCCTGGGGCTGATCGGGGTGCTCGCGTGGGCTCGCAGGGTGGAGAATCCTGACGAGGTGCACTGGCCGCGGCGCGCCCTCTTCCTCGGTCTGCTCTGCCTGATCTGCTTCGGGTTGGCCTTCTTCCTGGCGGGCGACTGCGTGGCCTTCGAGTCAGTGGCGCGGGCCTCGGCCGAGACCAAGCAGACCATGCTCACGGTCCCCGGCACGCTGAACGTCTTCTGGGCGATCGCGCCCCGATGGACGTTGCTCCTGGCGGGTCCGCTGCTCTCGACAGGGCTGGTGCTGCTCGCCATCGATGCCCGGTCGGCGGCACGGGCGAACTTCCGTCCCGGCCGGGGGTTCCTGGCCGTCGCGGCGCTCGTCGCCCTTCCACTGGTGGTCGAGGGTGTCGTCCACGGCGTGAGCCAGCCCACGAGAGACCAGCTGTTCGCCTACGATGCCACGCGCGACTTCGTCGCGCAGAAGGGGATCACCCTGCCGCGTCCCCTGGGCGTGGAGGGGGAAAACAGCCAGGGTGGCTGGAGTCGGCGTGACTGCAGCTGGAGCGAGCTCTGCCTCGCCTGGCGACAAGACGACGCCTGGTGGGGGCGAGAGCTTTCCCCGCTACCGCTCTCCGATCGAGTCGCGGGAGATGACGCGATCCCGGAGCCCTTCATCGAGCTCGAGCTGGAGCCCGAGGCTCCTTCGGGGCACCAGGCGCCCTGCCAACCGTTCGCCTGTCCCCAGCGCGAGGAGCCGCTCAGCTTGCCCCTGACCTACCTTGGTCCAATCTGGTCGCCGCTGATCCTGGCCAATGGCGAGACACCCGCTCGGGAGATCGCCACCACTCGGTGGTTCGGCCGATGTGTTCGCGACGAGGGCACCATCGAGATCCTGCTGGGCGCGGGCCTGCCGAACCCGGGGATGTGGATCGCTCGCCTCACGCCACTCTCGCGGCTGCATTGGATCGGGCCGGACACGATCCATGATCTCCTGGACACGGGCGAGGTCGCCTGGCTGGTAGACAAACAAGGGGGCGACGTGCTCGTCGATCCCGACTTTGACAGTTGCAGGTACATGAAGGGCCGAAATCGGGGTCCCAGAAC
>CAZHIK010000292.1:0-9384 GCA_964532635.1 uncultured Enterobacterales bacterium | reverse complement strand
GACCTCGCTCTCGAGAACCGCCGCGGCGGGGTTCCACTGATCGGCGTGCTGCACGCCGACCTGGACGCCGCTGGCGGGGGCTACGCCCCGACGCGCAGCCAGGTCATGAAGGATCTCCCTGTCGATCGCTGGTTCCTTGGCCACATCCATCGCCCGGACCCTCTCGATACCAGCCGGGAACCTGGCTACCTCGGCTCTCTCGTCGGGCTCGATCGGGGTGAGCCTGGCCTACACGGGCCATGGAGGGTCACGGTGCTCGACCAGGGCCACATCGAAGTCGAGCAGGCCTTGCTCGGACCCGTGCTCTGGACCACCATCGACATCGATGTCTCCAGCCTGGTGCTCGGCGATGATGCCGAGGATGAACTCCACCAGGCGATGGAGCAAGCCTTCCGACGGCACCTCTCCGCGCGATCGGAATTCGCGTGTCCCCACATCGACGTGGTGGGTTGCTCCATCCAGTGGACCGGTCGCTGCACAAACAGGGCGGCCATCTCCCGCTTCCACCAGCTCATGGATGGTGACGCACGCGCATTCCATCTGGGAGACCAGATCTGGATGGCGGTGTCGCTCCAAGACGCCACGCGCGCCGCACACGACCTGCAGACGCTGGCCACGGAGAGCACACCCATCGGCTTGGTGGCTGATCTGCTGCTTCGACTCGACCAGGATGGTGAGGCCGCTGTGCCCGACATCATGCGCCGCAGAATCGAGGCGATGGGAGCAGATGCATGGGTCGTTGATCGCGAAGCCCCCCCCGCGCCGCCGCTCGTGGAGCTGGCCAAGGGAGCGGCTCTCCGCACTCTGGACGCGCTGATGGCCCAGCGCAGCAGTCAGGGAGGTGTCTGATGCACCTCCGCGAACTCACGCTCCGTGCCGCTCCGGGACTCTCCCCTGACCTGCATATCGGCGATCTTCGCCCTGGCCTGATGGTGTTGTGGGGCGCAAACGCCTCGGGGAAGTCCACCATCGGACGCACCATTGGGGGGTTGCTGTCGCCTGGCGATGCTCCGGAGGGAGTCGACGCCAGCTCGATCTGGAAGCTGGGCGACGAGGATGGCGGAATGGTCAGGGGTACCCTGGCCTACGGTGCTCCCCACTGGGATCCGCCCGACCGATGGAGCGCTCCATCCACGCAGGTCACGAGCGTCTGGACCCTGACGCTGCGCGATCTGATCCAGACCAGGGACGGCGCCGACTCCGACATCGCTCGCGAGATCCATAGGCAGCTCAGCGGCGGCTTCGACCTGCCAGACATCGCCCAGCAGTTCCAGCCCCGCCCCAGACTCCATCGGACCAAGAACGCCAGGTACAGAGAGGCGAGGACAACGCTCAGGGCCCATCTCGACGCCCAGGCAGGGCTCGCGGCCCAGGAGCAGGAGCTGGTCCGACTCAAGAGTCGACGACGGGCCGCCACTGCAGCACCCTCCGAGCTCGATGCGGTCAGGCGCGCCACCAGTCTGGTCGACCAGCGTGCCCAACTCGAGGCGCTCCAAGCCTCGCTCGAGGACTACCCCGACGAGGCGAGGACCCTGCCGCCGGGTGCGGTCGCTGCGGCCACGGAGCACGAGCGCGTGGTGGCCCAACAGGGCCAGGATCTGGACGAAATCGAGGAAGCACTCATCGACAACCAGGCTAGGGCCGACGAGCTCGCCTTCCCGGGTGAGGTCCCCTCGCGGGCTTGGCTGGAGGATCTCGTCGAGAGAGCAGAACGCCTCTCGGGCGAAGAAGACGAGCTGCGCGCCGCCAAGCTCGCGCTGACGAAGTCGGAGGCCAGGCTCCGTGAGGCCGCCTCGGCCGTCTGGACGAAGCACTGCGATACCCACCCCACCAGGCGGGAGATCGAGGCGCTGTGGGATTGCGCGACCGCGGTCGATGTCGCTGCCCGGGCCCTGCAGGCATGGATCGAGCATCTGGAGCGGCTCGCTTCGCCCGAGGATCCGGGCGACATCGGATCCCTGCAGGCCGCCCTGGATCTGCTGATCAAGTGGCAGGCGGCTCCACGTCCCGCCGGCGCATCTGCCGCACCAGCCCCGTCGAAGCTGTTGCTCGGCCTAGGCCTCGCTGTCGGCTGCCTGTTGTTGGCGGCCGCGATCGTGCTCGTCATTCTGGGCCAGGTCGTGCCGGGGCTCGCCTTCGCGATACCAGCGGTCGGCATCCTCGCTGCGGTGCTCACCAGGTGGCTGGCGGCCCAGCCCCGGGGATCGTCGGCCACGGCGTCACAGGTCGATGCGCTGCGCGACGCATACCTCCGGGAGGGTCACACAGCGCCAGACGACTGGACAACCGACGCAGTCGGGAGAAAGATCACGCAGCTCGACACGCTACTGCGCAAGGCCCGCGATGATGAGCGCGCCATCGGGGAACGGGGCCAAGCCGAGGCCAAGATGAAGCGCCTTGGTCAGGACCTCGATGAGCACCGGCGCGCGCTCAGCTCTCTCTCCAGTTCGCTGGGGCTCGACCCGAGCTTCCCGACCCTCGCCCTGGGTACGCAGGCCGAACGACTCCGGGCGCTCTCGGAAGCCCGCATCGAGCACGCCGAGGCGAAGACGAGCGTCGATGATCTCGGCTCCAGCGCCTCGTCCTCACACACCCAGCTTCGAGAATCGCTGGCATCATTTTCCTCCCTCGACCTACCACCACTCGAGGACGGTCGCGGGATTGGACGGGCGGCTCGACTCCTGCTTCGGCGCCTCGACGAGCTCGAGCAGGTTCGAGAGCAGGGCAAGGGCCTCGAGCGCCGGAAACGAAAGGCTGAAGAACGACTCCGGGAGAAGACCCTGCACCGTGACGAGCACTGGGCCGCCTGCCAGGTCGACGTGGGGGACCTAGCACGCCTCTCGCGCCTCGAGGAGCTGCATGAGGTGTGGAAAGAGGAGGACAGGCAGCGAGAGGTGCTGGAGCGTGAGATCCAGCGGGCTGAGGTCGCTCTCTCGAGATGGAGAGACCTGCAGACAGCTTCACCGGAGGAGCTGGCCCTCCGCGCGCAGGAACTCGAGGCTTTGATCGCCGACAGCGAGCGCGTTTCCGAGGAGGTCGCACGGATCGAGAGAGAGATCCAGGCGGCCACCGAAGGACACGCCGTGGCGGATCTCGCGAGCGAGGTCGAGCGCGCCCGCGATGACCTCGTAGCGGATCGGGACGAGCAGCTCGAGAAGGCTGCTGGTGCAGCCATGGTCGCGTGGCTGCAGGAGCGTCGCGACCAGGACGCCACGCCCGCCTTGCTGAGCCGAGCCCGCGCGTGGTTCCTGTCGTTCACGAACAATCGCTACGAGCTTCGCGTGAGCCACGACGGCCACTTCGAGGCGCTGGACCTTGAAATCCAACGTCCACAGCGGCTCTCGGAGCTCTCCGACGCCACGCGGGTCCAGCTCGTCCTCGCTGCTCGCCTCGCCTTCATCGAGCACGCCGAGGCTGGGACGGAACCCGTGCCCCTGTTCCTCGATGAAGTGCTCTCCACCTCCGATCCCGAGCGGTTCAGAGGCGTGGCGACGGCCGTCCTGACCCTCGCCTCTCGGGGCCGACAGGTCTTCTACGCGACGGCGTCGGAAGATGAGGTCGTCAAGCTGCGTGCACTCGATGCCGACCTGGGCCTGGGTGCGGTGCACGTGGTCCCGCTGGGCCAAGAGGAGCCAGCGTGGGAAGAAGTTCCCGCTGCACCCTCCAGGCATCTGGTGCCTTCGCCAGAGGGACACGATGCTGCCTCTTACGCCCAAGCGCTCGGCCTTGGCTGCCCAGATCTTCACACCGACGCCGGGACCTGGCCTTTGGCGCTCGTCCTCCACGATGACCTTCATGCCGTACACGCGGCGGCTCGGGACCATGTGGTCCTGCTCGGTCAGCTCGAGGCGCTGGTGCGAGCGGGCGTGCGGCTTCCGCTGGACGTGCATTGCGTACAGCAGGCCCAAACCCGCGGCGAGGTGCTGGATGCCGCGCTCTCCGCTCTCCGCATCGGTCGTGGCAGGCCCGTCGACTGGCCGACCGTCGAGGCGTGCAGCGCCATCACCCCAGCGTTCATCGACAGAGTGAGGGCGCTCGTGCAGCAGCACGGAGCCGAGCCGGAGCTACTGGTCGAGAGAATAGCCGCTCTCCGACGCTTCGGGCCCAGCAAGGTCGACCAGCTTCGAGCGCACCTGCTGTCGACTGGACACCTCGATGATCGCTCGCCGCTGTCGCTCGACGAGGTGGTGACCCGCACCCAGGTGGCCGTACGGAGTCGCATCGAAACTGGTGAGCTGGAACTCGGGGACGTTGCTACGATGGTGGCGTGGGTAAAAGGGGTTGTGCTCCCAAGCGAATAGAGCTGACGGGGCAGACACGCCGCCTGGGGTGGTTGAGGGTTCTCCAACTCCTACTTCCCGTCATACCCCAACTCCTCACTCGTCGGCTGGTACCGCCGCACCCGCTGCCCCCGGAACCTCTCCACCTCGCCAGGCAGGTTGATCTCGGGCCTGTCCTGGTCGTTGAACGAAAGCCCATAGGCCACCAGCAGGAAGGTGGGCTCTTCCGAAAACGGGTGTGCGAAGCCCCCTGACCGCGGCAGCTCGTACAGGTCACGCGGGGTCCCCGGATCGTGCAGCCGCCGAGCCCCGATGATCTTTGCCGAGGTGCGGCTGGGCACCCTCTCAAAGGCCCTGTCCACCAGCGGAACCTTCGAGCCACCGCCCACAAGCAGGACCTGGGTGCCCTCCCAGTGGCGCTCACGGGGGGCCATCCTCCATGCGTAGCGCTTGGCCTTGTGCCAGGTCTCCCAGCATTCGCCGACCACCCGGTCCAGTGCAGCCGTACCGGGAAGTCTGGCCACCAGCTCAGCCTCCTTGCCGCGCAGCGCGGCAGGATCGTCGCGCCCCAACAGCTCTGCCAGCACCTCGTCGAAGGCGTCCATCCCCGGTGGCAACGTCTCGGCCCCGAAGAAGGTCATGCTCGCCTTGGGTACGTGCCGGTCGTCTTCATCGCGTCCGCTGTGGATGCGGAACCAGCTCGCGTTGGTAGTGGCCGCGCCGATGTCCACCACCGTGTAGGGACCCTCCTTCACACTCGGCGACGCGAAGGGCCACATCATGGCCGCCGCCACCTCCGCGCGCAGGAACCGGCTCGGCTTGATGGCACCGATGTCGGGCAGCACAGCGTCCTTGGCGCGCGAGAGCGCCTGCTTGACCTCGGGTAGACTCTTGCCTTGGGGATCGAATCCGTCCCGTACCGCGAGGTGGTAGGCCACGGCGGCGACGCGCAGGTAGGCGCGCTGCTTGTGCGGAATCTCGAGCTCCGCAACCGGAACGCTCAGCGTCGTGCCCAGTCGAAGTGAGGCACGCTTCGAGCGGGCGTGGCGCTCGGCCTCGTCGAAGCCCCGCTTGGTGCAGTGGGCGACGAAGAGTGTGGCCAGATCCTCCAGGTTCATTCCCGGCAGACCGATGGCCTCGTCATCCCAGCCTCGCTCAACGGCGGCTCGGGCCTTCAGGCTGGTCCATCCCAACCCTTCGTGGCGCCTCGACTCGGCCTGGCTTCCAAACCAGATCGTGCCACGCCAGTACCGTACCGAGGAGGGGTAGCGATAGGCCCTGTTCGCGTGCCGGAGCACGTAGGACCGGCCATGGTCGTGGCTGTCGTCGCGCGCGCCATAGTCGCGAAGCACCATCTTGGTGCTGCTGGTGCCCCAGTCCACGCCCAGGTGGTAGAGGCGCTTGCGCTGGGGCTTGCGGCGGGGATTGCTCGGCCGCCGCTGGCGCGAGCCTCTCGCTCGGCGAACGGCGACGGGTGGGGCCTCTTCGGTCTCATCCTGGTCGGGATCGCGCGGCGGTGAGATGGGCCTGGGTGCTTCGGCGCGCTTGGGTGGAGCTGGAACCGGTGAGGTGCGGGCTGGCCTAGGGGCCGAGGGTGGGGCCTCGGTGGGAGGGCTCGTTGGCATTGGCTCTGCGCGTGCTCGCGCCGGCGGTGTGCTGGGCGGAGTTGATGGCGCCACGACAGCGGTGCGTTTCGCCTGCACGGGCTTGGCCGTTTCCTCTGGGACCGGTGGTGGAGCAGGCCTCGTAGATGGCTTCTCCTCCGGCTTGGGCCGCGTGACGAAGAGCGCCTCGATCCGTTTGGCGATGTCCTTGAACACGTCCCCTCCCTACGGAACCTCGACCTGCACCAGCACTGTCGCGATCTCCGTGGGCACGAGTCCGAACTCCGGCTCGTGCGCCAGCTCGCCCGTGACGCGCTGCAGCTCCTGCTGACGCTTGCCGAGCTTGGCCTTGGCCATCTTGACGGCGAAGGGCGCTGCTCCTTGGGCGACCATCTGATCGAGGTGGGCCTGGGCTCGGGCCACCTGCTGCTCGAGCGTGGTCTGCCAGGTGGCTCGCTTGCGTACCTGCTTGAGCGCGGCCAGGTCGCGCCCCGCCATGATGGACTGGACTGTGTGGGACTCGAAGGCCGACAGCACCAGCTCCGCCGCTTCGTGGACCTCATCGACCTCGAGCAAAGGCGGGGGATCGAGTGGATGGAAGTCGGCCAGCAACTGCTCCAGCATGGGCTCGGCCTCGTCCCCGACCAGCACCTCGGTGCTACCCAGCCTTGCGGTGGCACAGGACAGCTCGGTGGACTGCTCTCCACCCTTGGTCGCGACACTCCAGATTCCTACCAACCAGTGGCCCGGAGCCAGGGACTCGGAGAACAACCTCGCGCCGAAGGCAGCCCCCTGGGCGCTGGCCTTCTGGGCCATGGTGTCCACCGCGAACTGCACCAGCGGATGGCGGGCCTGGACGAACATGGTCCTGGCCGAGCGCATCGCGATGTCCGAGCTGACGGTGAACCGGACGGGTCCCCGCCTCAAGTCAGCCACCAGCGCGCGGGCGATCCCGTTGTTGGCCTCGGACCAACGGGCCAGCCTGACACGAGCATCGTCAGGCAGATCGATCTCCGCGATCTGGCGGGTAGGGTCGCCGTGAATGCGAATCCCGGCGAACTCGGCCTCGAGGAACCCACGGAGCAGCGTGGCGATGTCCCGCTCGGACGGCAGGCGGCACCCATCCACGAGCACCCGGATCTGGTCGAGGATGGCCTGATCGGCCGCCAGCAGCCCGTCGACCCGCTGGGAGAGCTGCTCCGCGTTCTGGCGACGGTGGAGCGCCGCCCGTGCTGTTTGCTCGACCCGCTCTTCCAGCTCCGATGCCGTCAGGTCGCCCTTGAGCTGCGCCACGATCAGGTCGCGCACTTCGCGGGAGCCCAGGATGTCCTCCATCTCGCCAATGGACGCCTCGAAGAGGTCCACTCTGTCGTAGAGCCGGTGCAGGATGCGGTCTTCGACCGTTCCGCTGCAGACCATGTTGATGATGACGATTCGGTCGGACTCCTGCCCGATGCGGTCCACACGGCCGATGCGCTGCTCCACGACCATGGGGTTCCAGGGCAGGTCGTAGTTGACCACCACGCTCGCAGCTTGCAGGTCGAGGCCTTCACCACCGACCTCGGACGACAACAGCACGTTGAGGTCCGGGTCGCGCAGGAAATGCTCGATGCGATCCTCGCGCTCGAGGATCGGGATGCTGCCGTGGATGAGGGTGTTGGAGAAGCCAGCGTCGGAGAGCTGCTCAGCCAGGTAGCCCAGAGTGCGCTTGAAGAACGAGAAGATGATGACCTTGCGGGGCTTCCGCCCATGCTGTGCATCGTCGTTCCGGATCGCCCGCAGGGCGCACAGGAGTTCCTGCAGCTTGCTGTCTTCGTCGGGTGTGGGACAGAGGGCCAGGGCCTGGCTGATCCTTGTCGTGGCCGCCTGCGAGCTCACCGTCTCGTCCAGAGAACCGTACTCCTCCTCGAGCAGCTCGAGCTCGAGTTCGGCGTCCAGCCCACCGGCGTGGATCGAGAACCCAGCTTTGGTGAGCCGCGAGCGGAGGTAGCCCACCGCCGCCGGGATACAGCTCGCGGTGTAGCGGTAGGCCGTCAGCGCGGCCATGGAACGGCCCCAGGTGCTCGCGTCGGGATGGAGCAGGCGGGTGACCTCGGCGACGATGGCGTAGATCCCCAGCTCGTCTTCGTTGAGCTCGACGAACACCGGTTGGGCGGTCCTGCGGGCGCGGTTCTCGAACACTTCGGCCTTGCGGGTGCGGCTGATGATCTGTCCGGTGGGGTTCAACTCCGAGATGCTGCGCTGCATGAGCACGCGACTACGGCGCGTGGGTTCGGTCTCCGCGAGGAGCTGTTGCGAGATCTGCAGGACGATGGGCTCCTTCAACAAGCCCCGCGTCATGGGGTGGTTCCCCAGGCTGGCCAGGTGGCTGGCTGCGGCCCGGAAGTCGCCCGCCGCTGCGGCCGCCGCGGCCCACATGACAGGCCGGTTCGCTTCGACCCGGCGCGCGAAGTCCTCAGGAGTACCGAAGACCCCTGGCTGAAGCAGGTCCACCAGGGTGTGCAGGTTGTCCAGGCTGGTCTGCACCGGGGTGGCCGTGAGGTAGACCATGGCCTGAGCCGCGCGGGCCAGGGCGCGTGCGAGCCGGAACTGGTGGGTCTCCCGGTTGCGGACGCGATGGGCCTCATCGAGGATCACCAGGTCCAGCGGGGGCGAGGCCTGGGTCAGCCCATCCACAATGTCTGGCAGGCGTAGGGACTCGTAGCTCGCGATCCACTGGAAAGGCTCCGGATCGCGACCCTGACGAACCCGCTTGAGCATCGCTCGCACCTCGCGAGCCTTCACGGTCTCGAAGGTCTCGCCGAAGCGGAGCTGCAGCTCGTTCTTCCACTTGGTGCGCAGCCGGGCGGGCACCACGATCAGGACCGTCTCGACCGTCTGCCGCTCCTTCCACTCGCGCAGGATGTACCCAGCCTCGATGGTCTTACCCAAACCGACTTCGTCGGCGATGAGCAAGGTGTGGGCGGGGTTGTCCAGGAACTTGACCAGCGGCTTGAACTGGTAGGGGTAGAGCTTGGCGCGGGCGGTGCCGAAGGATCGACCTACAGGTCCGGGCGGGCGGCGCAGGCGCTCGTAGGTGAGCAAGGTGCGCAGGCTGGCAGCGGGAGCCAAGATCCCATCGGCCACGTCAGCCCAGGAGTCTGCTGGCTCGTCCTCGATGGGCTCGAGATCCTCGGCCATGTAGAGCTTGGGCCTGCCGTCCACGCGCACCCGCACCATCCACTCGCCGAACTGGGAGTCCATCCGGACCGAGAGCACAACGCCGCGCTTGTTGGGGTTGTCCAGCAGGCGGACCTCGTCGCCGCGCTCGAAGGGGGCTGCGTCCATGGTGTCCGCCTCGTTCATGGGGCTTCATCCTACAAGGTGCGCGGCAGGCTTGACCACGGCTCCACCGACCTGGTCCAATCCGTCCATGGCCCACGCCATCTTCACCACCCGCGCGGACAGCATCTACGACGACCTCCCCGAGGTGCGGTACCACTTTCCGGCGACCTACCTCA
>CAZHIK010000291.1:0-9407 GCA_964532635.1 uncultured Enterobacterales bacterium | reverse complement strand
GGCCCCTGGCCGGCGGTATCGCCCACGACTGCAACACCCGGCTCCCCCCGGGCATGGCCACCACCGAGATGGCCCAGATGCAGGTGCTGCCGGGCAGCCCCGCCGCCAAGAACCTCGACCGGGTCACCCACGCGGCCCAGCGGGCTCGAGACCTGGTGGGCCAGTTCCTGGCGTTCGGCCGCAAGCAGGTGCTGGAGGTCAAGACCTGCTCGCTGAACAGCTTGGTGGCCGACTACCGCAGCGTGCTGCGCCGCCTGGTGCGCGAGGACATCCAGCTCACCCTCGAGCTGCACCCCAAGCTGTCCAGCTGCCGGGTGGATCCCGGCCAGATCGAGCAGATCCTGCTCAACCTGGTCTCCAACGCCGTAGACGCCATGCCCGGGCCAGGCCAGCTCACCATCGAGACCCGCGATGTCACCCTCGACGAAAACTACGCCGCATCCCACCCCGAGGTGGAGCCCGGTCGCTTCGTGATGCTGGCGGTGAGCGACAGCGGCGTGGGCATGGACAGCGACACCCAGACTCGCATCTTCGAGCCCTTCTACACCACCAAGGAGAGCAGCGGCGGTACCGGCCTGGGCCTGGCCACCGTCTACGGCCTGGTGCGCCAGCACCGCGGGCACGTCTGGGTCTACAGCGAGCCTGGGCGAGGCACGACCTTCAAGGTCTACTTCCCTCGCGTGGAGGGCGATGCCGGCCGCCAGCTGTCGCCCAAGCCCCGCGGCTCCTCCCGCGAGGGCCACGAGCTGGTGCTCCTGGTCGAGGACGACACGGACGTACGCGACCTGGTGCGCAGCATCCTCGAGCAGAAGGGCTACCAGGTGATCGAGGCCGCCGACTCGGATCAAGCCCTGGCCCTGGCAGCCAGCAGCCCGGAGCCCATCGAGCTGGTCCTCACCGATGTGATCGTCCCCCGGCTGAACGGCCGCGAGATCTTTCGCCGGGTCCAGCGCGCCCACCCGGAAGCCCGGGTGCTGTTCATGTCGGGCTACACCGACAACGTGGTGGGCACCCAGGGCATGCTCGAGGAAGGCATCAACTTCCTGCAGAAGCCTTTTTCGACCCAGGATCTGCTGCTGAAGGTGGAGGAGGCGCTCGACGGGTAGGTGATGCCCGCCCCACGGTGATCCGCCCCAGGTGCCGGCCTCAGCGGTTGGCAGGAGAGCGGCTCGGAGCCGGGCTCGGCGTTGCCCTCGTCGACGTGGTCGGGGACGCGCACGGGCTCGGGCCGACAGACGCGGTCGAGACGAGCTCCCGGGTGGCCGCCCAGGGATTGCCCAGCTCGAAGCGAACCAAGCAGAGCTCGGGATCCTCGTGGGCGGCCGAGAGCATCACGGTCCTGCCCAGGCGCGCCTTCCACACCCCGGTCAGCCTCGATGACTCGTGCACGTGGCCGTGCAGGGTCAGCCATGGCTGGCGGGCCTGGATGAGACGGCGCACGGCGATGCTGCCGATGTGGGGATCGACCGGAACGTGGTCGACCATGCGGCCCTCCAGATCCGCGCGGTCGAGCTGGGTCTGGTAGGGCGGGACGTGGAACAGCAGCACGGCCCGCTCGAGATCCTGGCTCCCCGTGAGCGCCTCGAGCTCTCGCGCGATGGTCCACCAGCGCAGCTCGTGGGCCTCCATGGGCTGGGAGCGCCAGCCCTCCTCGGGAGACACGGATCCCGGGTCCACGTAGCGGGAGATGTCGTAGCGCTCCCAGTCCTTGAGCAGGAAAGGGCTGGGAGGGATGCAGGCGTAGCCGAAGACGGCATGGCCGGGGACCGAAGTCCCGCGGCCGTGGATGGACTCCCAGGCTCCCCTGCTCTCCCCTCGCGCCAAGGCCGGCACACAGCTCGCAGGATCGTCGTTGCCCGGCACGAGCAGCACCCTGGGCGCGGCCTCCCCCAGCTCCTGCCGCAGCGCCAGGAAGCCGTCGGCCAGGAAGTCCTCGACGAAGTCTCCCTCCACCTCCGGCTCGAGGGCCCCGTGGCCCACTCCGCCGGGGAGCAGGTCCCCCGCCAGGAAGATCACGTGGGGACGCTCGGTCGCCGCGACACGCCACAGGGCCCGGTAGCGGGTCGGGCTTCCGTGCAGGTCGGACGCGAGGTAGCAGCGCACGCTCACGCGCCCGCCCCCAGGGCCAGCGGCTTGGCCGCGTCGGTGCACGCCCCGATGTGGACAGCGAAGCCCTCACCCCGGCGGACCTGCTCGTCGCTGACCAGGTGCACGTCCAGCAGCCCATCGCTGTGGTGGCCGGTGCGGCGCTGGTTCTCGTCGGCCAGGCTCCGGCTCCAGCCCTCGAGCCAGAGCATCAGCCGTTCGTGCCCGGCGGAGTCGCTGCCAACGTGGATCAGCAGATCGATGTCGCTGCCGGGGCCGGCAGTGCCGTTCTTGCTGCTGCCGATGACGTAGGCTGCGCGCACGTCGAAGCGGCGGGGATCCATGCGGCTGGCGATGAGGCGGGCCATCCGCATCCGCCAGCGCCAGGGCTCCTCGCCCGCGCTGCTCCGGGTGGTTGCGGGCTCGGGTTCGGGATCCACGGTCCGCGTCGGCGTCTCGGGGTCCACCAACAGAGCCATGGCCTCGTCGTCCCGAGCGTTCATGAGCACCCGCAGGACCCGTCCCTCCCGGGCGGCGCCCACGTCGATCACATGCAGCACTCCAGCGAGCTGGGCTTCCTCGGGCAGCAGGGCCTCGAGGGCGTTGGGGGCTGAGCGCAGGAAGACCTCGTCGAACACCACCCCGTGTTCGTCCGGGTACAGGGGCAGGTAGCGGATGGACGCCTCGACCAAGTCCTGGAAGAAGTGGGTACCGAAGGAGAGGTCCGGCACGTAGGAGCCCTTGCGCCGAGCGACCTCCACCAGCAGCGCGGTGTTGCTGATGTCCGAGTCGGTCACACGGACCCCCAGGCGGATGTCCCCTCGGCTGCCCCAGCGCCCCGGACCCATCAGCGCGAAGCGGCGGCGGGGCAGCCGCCGATTGAGCTTTCCGACCGCGCGACCGACCGCCAGCATGGCGGCCTCGTCGCGCAGCGCTGCGTAGGCCTCGCCGTCCACCCACACCAGGTAGCGCAGATCGGGGACCTGCCCATTGCTGACGAAGCGTCGCGCGGTGAAGACCACGTCCTCCGGGGGCACGCGGCGGGGAATCTCGGCGGCGTGGTCGTCGGGGCCATGGCTCTGGGGGCGACACTGCAGCAGGTAGAGGTCGCGGCCGTCGTGGGCGAACTCGATGTCCACAGGGCCACCCAGTGCCTCCTCCAGCCGCGCCATGATGTCCGCCAGCTGGCGGACCAGGGGTGTGGTAGACAACAGCGCCTCGAAGGTGCAGACCACCGGCTCTCGAGCGAAGTCGGTGGTGTAGGGCATGGGACGCTGCAGGTGGCCGTCTCGCAGGACCGAGACCAGCCGAGGCAACAGCGGCCAGCCCTCGCCCAGTTCCTTGACCAGCTCGTGGAAGCGCAGGGTGGCGAAGCGATCACGCTCGAGGTCGATGACGTCCACCATCTTGGGCGAGTAGCGGATCACCTCGTCGATGGAGGCGTTGACCCGCAGCTGGGGCTGTCCAGGGGCCACCAGCACAGGGTAGTCGTCGGTCAGACGGTCCACCGCGCGGGTGCCGAGGCCCGGGACCAGCCTCACCAGCCCGTCCTCGCGCCGGATGCGAGGCGACCAGCGGAACTCGTTGCGCGAAAACGCGACCCCGGCGAAGGCCGGCAGGAAGACCCGGCCCGCCCGCTGTCCCACCACCTCCTGGATCAGGATGCCCATCTCCTCGTGGAAGTCCAGCAAGCCCCGCTCGGCGCGGTACTCGATGGGATCGGGCCCGAAGACCGAGGCATAGACCTCGGCGATGGCGTCCTCGAGGGCCTCGAGGCGCTCCTTGCGCGTGCCCTGGTTGGCCAGGAACAGGCTCTTGTACTTGCCCGAGAAGGCCGCCCCCAGCTGATCCTCGAGCAAGCTCGAGCTGCGCACCACCAGGGGCACATCCCCCAGCTCGTCCAGAGCCTGGGCCAGGCCGCGACCCATCTCGCGGGGGAAGTGGGAACCCTTGAAGAGCTGGACGATGTGGGGGTAGTCCCGCCGCACCGCCTCGATGGGGCGGTACTTCTGCTCCCAGACCTCGTCCAGGTTGTTGTGGCGCACGAAGGCCAGCAGCCCGTCGGAGGCCAGGTACCAGGTGCGTGGGGTGCGAACCCTGGGAAGCGAGCCCTCCGGGCCCTCGGTGTTGTCGAGCACCTGCTCGGCGAGGAACAGGCCGGCGGCCTTGCCGCCGAGCTTCCCGGTGCCCTGGTGCGGCCCGATGATGCGCTCGGTGAGCGCCATGAAGGCGTCGATGTCTACGTGGCGCTTGGCCACGTTGATGAAGTCGAGGCGGTCGGTCACCAGGCGTCGAATCAGGGCCACCCGCAGGCTCGCGGCGGCGCTGTCCGACAGCTCGAGGTCCCGCTCACGCTCCCGCTGGTAGCGCCGCACAGCCTCACCCAAGCGCTCCAGGGGCAGGGTGATGTCGGTGAAGGGACGCACCAGGTGGGCCGACTTGTCCTCGCGGATCCAGGCGTGGATGCGCTCCTCGATCTCCTCGGGGGGGATGTGCTCGGCGGCCAGGCGGAAGACCTCGTCACGGAGCCTGACGAGCTCGGCCTTGCTGGAGCGCTTGCCCGGCAGGTTGACCTCGCCGGTCTCCCGGCCCGGCCTCGGATCCGCGCCGTAGCGCTCGAGCAAGGCCCGGGCGTCGTCGATACCCTGCCAGCAGAGGTGGTTCAGCATACGCCGCGCAACGCGATCGTAGAGCTTGGCGTCGGTGGTCTGCAGCAGCTCGAGGGCCACGCGCCAGTCCCGCCGGCCGTTGTCCTCGGCCAGGCGTGCGACCTGATCGAAGGTCTGCCGGAGCTGCTGGTGGAGGACGAAGTGGCCCAGCCGCTCGGCGATGGTCTCGATGAGCTTGCGCTCCTCGGGCAGGAACAGCCCCTGCTCCTCCGCCTCCACCTCTCGGCGGTAGTGCACGCAGATCTCGCCAGCGTGCTGTCCCTTGACCCGGATCTCGGCGCACTGGCCCCACGCGTTGTCCACGAAGTCCGGCGACTCCCAGCGGGCGTCCCCGATGTGGATGCGCACCCGACACAGCTCCGGGTACTGCCAGCCGCGGGGCATTGCGGCCACGATGGCCTGGGCGGCCTCACCCAGGGGCCGCTCGAGGTCCCGCAGGATCTCCTCGACGGCGTACAGGCAGGCCAGCTCCTTGGCCCGCTCCTGCAGGGCCTTGATGAGGCCGGGATCGTCGTGGTGGATGTCAGTCATGGCGCAGGATCACTCCTCGTCCGGTGTTGCCGTCCACCCGAAGCTCGAGGGGATCGGACAGGCGCAGGTGGCTGACCCAGCGCCCGCGGTGGGCGGGCTGCCGGGACTCGAGCCAGCTCCAGTCGACGCGGTTGGGCGCGCGGTCGCGCTGGGTGAAGTAGGCCACTTGGAAGCTGGTGACGTTGTGGAAGAAGTGGGAGCCCTGGCTGGGGTCTGGGTCCACCCCCTCCAGGGGGCTCTCGACGATGGCGCGAGCGCCGGCGATCTGGCCCCAGGTCACGGGGATGCCGGCCCAGGGATCCGAGGTCCCCCAGCGGCCGAAGCCGATGAGCAGGTAGGGGCGCCGCTGCGCGACCAGCGTGTCGTTGATCGCCTCGATCTCCCGCGCGATCTCGTGGCTGCGCCCACGCTCGTACGCCGACCGGCGCACGAAGACCACGTCGGCCAGATCGGAGCGGTGGCCGTGGCCCAGCACGCTGTCGCAGGCCACCAGGGCGCGGGTGCTGTCCATGGTGGAGCGTGGCACCGCCACGCCGGCCCCCGAGGCCACCATGGGGCGGACCTGCAGCAAGCTGATGCGGGCTGGGGCGGCGCTGCGACGATCGAGGATCGCAGCCAGCTCGATCTCCACCGCGGTGCCCAGCTTGTCCTCGCAGCTCTCCAACAGGGCCCGGATCACGTCGTTGAGGGGCAGCTCCTCCCAGCGCAGCAGAGGGGCGAAGTCCAGCAGGCGGGGACCTCGGGCGCCCACGCCGGGGATGACACGCCCGGACCGATGATCGACGGTGGAGGCCACGAAGCGCAGCGTGTCGTCGTACTCTGCCTGCTCGAGGCCCGCGCGGACGAGGTACTCGTCCTCCCGCAGCGGATCGTGGGACTCCTGGCGAGCCATGCGCACGGCCCAGAAGCTGGTCTGGGTGTGGGCCAGCTTGTCCCGCAGGTCGTTGAAGGGAGGCGGGGCCCAGGGCCGGGCGGGGCTGTAGCTCCAGACCTTCCCACCATCGACGATGGAGCGACCCAGCCCCAGCGCCAGGTCCACCACCCCATCCTCGGGCTTGCCGCGGCCCAGGGCGTAGTAGTTCCACGACCGGGCCACGCCCGACAGGGTCGGGTAGAAGCGCTGGCCGCGGCGCTCGCCCACTACCTCCTGGATCATCACCGCCATGCGCTCGTCCTGGTCGGGGATGCCCAGGGAGCTACGATAGCGGCGCGCGTCGGCGAAGAAGGTCGAGGCCCAGACCAGCTTGATGGCCTGGACCAGCCGCTGGAAGCGCTCGTCCTCGGAAGGCTCGTGGTTGGGGATCATCTTGGTGCCGTAGACGCCCGCGAAGGGTCGGAACAGGGCGTCCTCGAGCAGGCTGGAGGACCGCACGGCCAGCGGCAGCTTCACCTCCCGGCCGATGGCTCGCAGATCCCCGATCCAACGAGGCGGGAGCTCCCCGCACTGGAACATCGCCGCGATGCGATCGTCCCGAAGCGCCGACCATGGGAGCTCCCACAGGTCGTTGCGGTCCATGAACGCCTCGAACACCTCGGAGGTCAGGACCGTGAAGCGTGGGATGTCCACGGCCACACCGGGGAAGCGGTCCGGCGTCAGCCCCGAGGCCACCGACGCGGCTACGCTCACCAGGCCCTGAGCCTTGCCGCCGATGGCGCCGCGACCGATGGTGGTCACCATGCTGCTGGCGCCAAAGAAGCTGCGCTCGAAGCGTTCGTTCATGGTTCCTCCCTCGGGCCGGAGGCCGGCCTGGGGTTGAGGTCTCCCCGCGGAATCAGACCCAGCCGCGGTCCCGGCAGGCCGAGGCCACGTGGCCGATGGCGATGACGTAGGCGGCGTCGCGCATGTACAGCTCGCGACGCTGCGCCAGGCTGGAGACCGCGTGGAAGGCGGCGGTCATCTTGGCGTCGAGCTTGCCCAGCACCTCGTCCTTGCTCCAGAAGTAGTTGGTGTTGGACTGCACCTGCTCGAAGTAGCTGCAGGTCACGCCGCCGGCGTTGGCCAGGAAGTCGGGGATGACGAACACACCGTGCTCCGCCAGCCAGGCGTCGGCTTCGGGGGTGGTGGGGCCGTTCGCGCCCTCGGCCATCAGGCGGACCCGTGGGTGGACGCGGGTGACGGTCTCCTCGTTGACCTGGTTCTCCAGGGCGCAAGGCAGCAGGATGTCCACCTCCTGCTCGATCCAGGCGTCGCCCGGCAGCACCTCGTAGCCCAGCTCCGCGGCCTCGTGGCGGTCGATGCCACCGAAGCTGTCGGTGATGCTCTGCAGCTCGGCCAGGTCCACGCCCGTCTCACGCCGGTAGGCGTAGGAGCGGCGGTCCTTCTGGCTCCAGCTGGAGACGCAGACCACCGTGCCGCCGAGCTGGTTGTACAGGTCGATGGCGTACTGGGCGACGTTGCCGAAGCCCTGGACCGAAGCGGTGGTGTCCTCCGGGCGCATCCCCAGCTCCCGCAGGGCCTCCCGGACGGTGAAGATCAGGCCGTAGCCCGTGGCCTCGGTGCGGCCGAGGGAGCCGCCCATGCCCACCGGCTTGCCGGTGATGAAGCCGGGCTGCTTGACACCGTGGATGGCCTCGTACTCGTCCAGCATCCACAGCATGTGCTGGGCGTTGGTCATCACGTCGGGGGCGGGCACGTCGGACAGCGGGCCGACGTTGCGGGCCAGCTGGCGAACCCAGCCGCGGGCCAGACGCTCCTGCTCCCGCAGGCTCAGGTCGTGGGGGTCGCAGATGATGCCGCCCTTGCCGCCGCCCAGGGGAATGTCCACCACCGCGCACTTCCAGGTCATCCACATCGCCAGGGCCCGGACGGTGTCGGCGGTCTCCTGGGGGTGGAAGCGGATGCCGCCCTTGCAGGGGCCCCGGGCGTCGTTGTGCTGGACCCGGAAGCCCGGAAACACCTGGACGCTGCCGTCGTCCATGCGCACCGGAATGCTGAAGAGGTACTGGCGCAGGGGCTCACGAAGTAGCGCGCGGGTGGCGCCGTCCAGCTCGAGCTTGTCGGCGACCTGGTCGAACTGCCGCTGGGCCATCTCGAAGGGATTGAAGCCGTTGTCGCTCATGGTCTCGGTCCTCTCTGTGGGCTCACCGTCCGCCGGTGAGGCTTGGGGGGACCGGTGCAGAAGCAAGGGCCGTGCCAAGGCCCGACGGGGGCCCCCGGCCGAGGACGAACCTGGTTTATCAGCGAATCCCGGACAGGAGATCGCCTGCGCGGATCGGGGAAAAATTCCCCGGTGGGGAAGGGTTCCTCTGCGCTGGATCAGTGCTGGGACCTAGTCATCCAGCTTGGATCGCAGGGTCTTGCGGTCGATGCCGAGCACCGCGGCCGCCTTGGTCTTGTTGCCCCCCAGCTCCGCCAGCACTCGCCGGATGTGCTCGCGCTCGACCTCGGCCAGGCTGCGCAGGGCGCTGGCCGGTCGCTGGGCGTTGAAGCGCATCGCTGGGGGAAGGTCCGAGACCCGGATGCGGTCCCCCGCGGCCATCAGCACCAGGCGCTGGAAGGTGTTCTCCAGCTCGCGCACGTTGCCCGGCCAGTCGTAGCGCTCCATGGCCGCGATGGCCCGGCCCGAGAAGCTGGGCATCGCCTGTCCCCATTCCTCGGCGTACTTGGCGCCGAAGTGGCGCAGCAGCAGGGTGATGTCGCCCTTGCGATCCCGCAGCGGGGGCACGGCGATGTCCAGCACGTTCAGCCGGTAGTAGAGGTCCTCGCGGAAGCGGCCCCGCTCCACCAGGGAGTACAGGGGCTTGTTGGTGGCCGCGATGACCCGCAGATCGAGCTTGTGGGTCCGGGTGTCCCCCACCATGCAGAACTCCCGCTCTTGGAGCACCCGCAGCAGCTTGACCTGCATGGGGATCTCCATCTCGATGATCTCGTCCAGCAGGATGGTGCCGCCCTGGGCGGTCTGGAAGAAGCCTGGGCGGGTGTCGCCGGCCCCGGTGTAGGCGCCCTTGGTGTGGCCGAACAGCTCACGCTCGATGAGGCCGGAGGGGATGCCGCCGCAGTTGACCGCGACGAAGGGCGCGCTGGCCCGGGCGCTGTGGTAGTGGATGGCGCGGGCCACCAGCTCCTTGCCGGTGCCGCTCTCGCCGGTGATCAGCACCGTGGCGGGATAGCGGGCCGCCCGC
>CAZHIK010000290.1:5756-9412 GCA_964532635.1 uncultured Enterobacterales bacterium | reverse complement strand
TGAACTCCAGTCACACATTGGCATCTCGTATGCCGTCTTCTGCTTGAAAAAAGAACAGGTACCCCAGCAGCGGGATCTTGGAGAAGAACGGGATGCGACTGGAGTTGTCGGCGGTCTCGAAGGCATACACGCCACCGATGACCGTGGTGTCGCCGTCTTCGACCAGCGCCCCGGTGGAGGCTTCCTTGATCTGGATGGCGGGCTGGCCCATGACCGTCTGGGAGAAGTCGGCGCGGTTGTTGGTCATCTCGATGGCCAGGAAGATGCGACCATCCGAGGTGATGTGGGGCTGCACCGTGAGCTCGAGGGCTGCCTGGACGAACTTGACGTTGGCGCCACCAGCGCTGGCCGCGAGATACGGAATGCGCGCGCCCTGCTTGATGGTAGCGGACTGGTTGTCCATGGTGATGATGCGCGGGGACGACACCACCTTGCCCCAGCCCTCGCTCTCCATGGCGCTCAAGCGGGCATCGAGGTTGACCAGACCGGGGATGCTCCCCATGGTCATGGCCAGGGCACCGAGCTCGCCAGCCGGAGAGCCCAGGTCCACCATGAGGGTGTTGTCGAGATCCGGATCGTAGAACACGGCCTCAGACCCCATGTTGCTGTTCACCAGACCGCCAGCCGCGCCGATGCTGTTGGGGAAGAAGGCCCCTGTGGCGTAGCCGGTGTTGGCGCTGGCATCGATGGAGGTACCCCACTGCACGCCGAGACCGCGCACGTAGGAGCTGTTGGCCTCGACGATGCGGGCTTCGATCATCACCTGGGGGTTCTGGGTGTCGAGCTGACGGACGAGCTCCCGGACCGCCGCGATGTACTTCTCGCGGTCCTGAACGATGACCTGGTTGGTGCGCGAGTCGACCTGGACCGAGCCGCGCTCGGAGAGCACGGACTGGATCTGATCCACGAGATCCTGGGCGGTAGCGTAGTTCAGCGGCACCACGTAGGTCTGCAGCGGCTCGAGCTCCCGGATGGCCCGCTCGGTCTCGAGCTTGGACTGCTGCTCGGCCTTGATGGTGTCGATAGGGGCGATGCGCACGATGTTGCCGAAGCGCTGGGAGCCCAGCCCCTTGGCCTGCAGGATGGCCGCGAAGGCCTGGTCCCAGGGCACGTTCTCGAGTCGCACGGTGACCCGCCCGCTGACATCGTCGCCAGAGACGATGTTGAGCTTGGACACGTGGGAGATGAGCCGGAAGACCGAGTGGATGTCGGCATTGACCAGGTCGAGGTTGATGCGCTGGCCCGAGAAGGGCACCTGGGTGGCTCCACCAGCATCGAACATGAAGCCCGCAGCCATGCCCATCATCGAGGACGGGTCGTAGGAACCCCCACCGTCGCCGAAGGTGGTCTGGGGGTTGTGGGTTCGACCGCCGTCGCCGATCAGGATCTCTTCCTTGTAGGCGCTCTTGAGGCCCTCGCCGCCGGAGGAGGCGGGAGTGGAGGGTGCAGAGGCCGTGAAGCCCTGCTTGGCGAGCTCCCGGTCCTCACGCATGTCGGGGGGAATCTCGACGTCCACGTAGAGCAGGTTGCCAGCTCCGCGCTGTGCCTGGTACTCCACGCTGCGGCGGAGGTTGATGGCCACACGGGTTCCGGTGCGGGTCCGGTAGGCCCGGACCATGCTCACGGGGCTGAGGAAGGCGGAGGCGTCGAGGGGACGCTCGAGGCTACCGGCCAGCGTGGCGCCGGGGATGTCGACCACGATGAGTCGGCTCTCGGGCTTGCTCACCGTGTATTCCAGATCGGAGTTCAGGCCGATGATGACGCGGCTGGTGTCGTCCAGGCTCTGGAAGTCGAGGGTCGCGACCGTGGGGGGCGCGTCGAAGGGAATCTCGGGCCCCGACAGCTTGCGGTCCAGATCGGCGGAGGGAGCCACCTCGCGCTCGAAGAGAGTGAGCTCGATGGTGCTTCCGCTGGTGGACAGCATGTGATCGATGGCCCGGTCCAGGAACATCGTGACCTTGAGCAGCCCGGTGTTGGGCACCTGCTCGGTCTCGACCCGGGTGACCAGATCGCCCAGCCCCTTGGCGGCCGGCTCGGTGCTCATGGACAGCCCGTCGGGCACCTCCACGACGAGCCGCTCCGGATCGGACAAGAGGAAGCTGGTGATGGCCGCCCCTTCGACAGAGGAGGACATGTGGATCCGGACGGTCGTCTCGTCGCCCGGGACCACCTCGACCGTCTGGAGGGTCGCGCGCGCGCCGTCCTCGGCGAACGCGTCGGCCACGGGGCCCGACGCGATGCCCAGCAGGAACAGGCCAGCGACCATCCCCTTGATGGAAGTGTTCATCATCATCGCAGCTCCTCCTCGGGGTACTGCAGCTTGATTTCGATCGGATTGACAACCAGCGCACCGTCGGGGGTGAGGTACTCCTCGGTCACGACGAGCTGGTTGCTCGTGATCTGTGTGACCTTGCCCCACTTCTTGCCGACATAGGTGCCCAGCTCGATGACATGCCCCATGCCCTCCGGGTCCTCGACGAGGGCCCGGGGCCGGTCCACACCCCACACGATGCCTGTGAGTTCGTACTGCTCGAGCTCGTAGCGCTGCAACGGGGTGGGTGAGCGGATCTCTTCTTCGTCCGCGGTGGCGATGAAGGTGCGGAAGGGATCGCGCTTGCCGATGGGATTGTAGACGTACTCGGGTTCCTGGTCTTCCTCGTCTGCCTCATCCTGGTCGGCTCCAGCCAAGGCTCCAGGCGCCGAGGCCTGGCCGCCAGCGGCATCGCCCTGAGGGGCGTCGCCGCCGCAGCCGACGGTGAGGGTGCCGATCAGGCACACCATCCAGCACAGGTTCGACATGGGTCCGCTCCTGGTGATCACCGGCTGCGCCTCTTCTTGGCATCCTTGGGCTTGACTTCAGCGCCACGCTCGCCCTCGGAGAGGAATCGGAAGGTGGTGAGCCGCCCGGTGACCGTGACGATCACCTTGCCGCTCGACTCCTGGGGTTTTTCCATCGCGATGTCCTGCACGTACACGATGCGGCTGAGCTTCGACAGCCGATCGAAGAACATCGCCACCTCGTGGTAGCTGCCCCGCAGCTCGAGCTCGACTGGGACCTCGGCGTGGTACTCGTGGATGATCTCATCGCGCGGGAGGAAGCGATGGATCTCGAGACCGATGCGCCGAGCGATGGTGCTGATTCGGGAGAGAAGATCGGGGATCTCCCGATCGTCGGGGAGCTGCCGGAGTGCCTGGCGAAGCTGCAGCGTGAGGTCCTCGAGCTCCCGCTCGAAGGCCTCCTTGTTCTGCGCGCGGCTTTCTACCACCGACTTCTTCGACTGCAGCTCGGAGCGCTGGCTTTCGAGCACAGAGATGGTCTTCTGCTTGGGGGAATAGAGCAGGAACCAGAAGACTGCACCGAAAGCGAGGTAGACCAAGACGATGATGCCCAGGCGCTGCGTACGCGGCAGCTTGCCCATTCGCTCCAGAAGTTCGTGAATGTCCACGATGCCTCCGACTGAGTGCTACTTGGGCTTCTCTTCCTCGGTGGCTGGTTCCTCCTTGTGAAGGGCGGGAACCACCACGCGAGCAGAGACCTCGAAGTTCTTGAGATCGTACTCGTTGACCGTCACCTGGTCGATGGAGATCAGGTAGACGTCATTGAACCAGCTCGTCTTCTCGAGGTTGATGAGGAATTGGGAGATGACCTCGTTGGA
>CAZHIK010000290.1:4347-5746 GCA_964532635.1 uncultured Enterobacterales bacterium | reverse complement strand
GCTTCCTCCGTGAGGGTGGTCACGTAGAGCTTCTCCGGGGTGGCGGCCGACAGCTCATCGAGCATGTGGACAGGCCCGGTCTTGCTGGCCTGCAGGTTGCCGATGACGCTCAGCTTCCGGCGCAGCTCGTCGTTGATCTTCTCGACCTCGTCCACGCGGGCCACGATGAGCCGCAGGTTGTCGAGATCTTCCTGCAGGCGCGCGTTGGCGCGCCGGAGCTCGTTGGCCTGGGCCGACTGGAACATGAAGACCACGCCGCAGAGTATGGCCAGCAGGCCGATCCCGATGCCACCCAGGATCAGCTCCTGCTTGACCGCCTCGAGGCGACGGCTGGTGCGTACAGGCAGAAGGTTGATGCGAATCATCTGTCGCCCGGCCTCCGAAGCGCCAGCCCGACTACCACGGCTGCCTGAGAGGCGGCATCCTGCAGGAAGCGAGGGTTGAAGCTTCGCTCATCGATCTCGATGTTGCGGAAGGGGTCGATGGTCTCGATGGGTGTACCCGTGACCCTGGAGAGGGCCGAGCCCAGGCCCGGGGTGAGCGCACCTCCCCCAGAGAGATAGATGCGCGACAGGCCGTCACCCGTGGCGGTGGAGAGGTAGAAGTCCAGGGAGCGGTGGATCTCCGTGGCGATGGAGTCACCCACGCCTCGGATCACGCGCTCGACCTCTTCGGGGACCACTGCCGAGGCGTCGCGATCGTCGCGCCCCACCTTCATGGACTCGGCCTCTTCGAAGGAGATGTTGAGCGTACGCTGGATCTCCTCGGTGACCTGGCGGCCTCCCATGCTGATGTCGCGGGTGAACGCCGTGGTGCCCTCACGGAGCACGATGATGTTGGTGGTGGCCGCACCGACGTTGATCAAGGCGATGGTGCCCAGGGGCTGCTTGTAGTTGAGCTCGAAGGCGTTGGCGACGGCGAAGGCATCGACGTCGACCACCGAGGACACCAGTCCGGCCTCGTGGATGATGGAGACGTACTCGTTGACCAGCTCCTTGCGGGCGGCGACCAGCAAGACCTCCATCTGACCCGCCTCGTCACCGGTGGCGTCGAGGATCTGGACATCGATGTTCACATCGTTGACGTCGAAGGGGATGTACTGCTCGGCTTCCCACTGGATGGACTCGTCGAGCTCCTCGGGCGTCATGACGGGGAGGTTGATGCGCTTGATGATCACCGAGTGGCCAGCCACCGATGCCACGACATCGCGGCTCTTGATCTTCTCGCGGTTCAACAGCTCGCGAATGGCGTCGACCACCGCTGCTGTATTCATCACCGCACCCTCGACGCGTACGGCCTTCACCGCTGCCACGTACTCGGCCCACGATTCGCAGTAGACCGCCAACGCCGCCCGGTCGATCTTCGCAAGCACCCCGAGCTTGACAAGTTCCGGGACAAC
>CAZHIK010000290.1:0-4337 GCA_964532635.1 uncultured Enterobacterales bacterium | reverse complement strand
ATTCATCACCGCACCATCGACGATCGCTTCGGGCGGGAGGCGCGTCATGCCGAAATGCAGCAGACGGTAGGTGCCCGACTTGGTCTGTTCGAGCTCGAGCACCTTGACGGAACTGGAGCCTATGTCCAGCCCTATGGCGTTCTTTTGTCGAGAGAGAAAGGCCATTTCGGGAGAATTCCGTGGGAGCGAGGGCAATGCAGATCGCGCGCGATTTCAGCCAGACTGACCTCGTCTACACGCGCGTTGAGCAAAAGTATACCGAAAATAACTAACGAAAGCGTTGACCGGTAAAGTCATTGTGGCTTCGAAGCACCGCCTCGAAGCCTGTCGTGGTGCCGAACAGTGGATAGAGGAGCCTGGCTCATCGCCTCGACGTGAGCCTGGCCGATGCGCGATCTACCAGGAAGCCCACCAGCCGGTCAACGTCCTCCATCAGGAATCCACAATGTCCGAACCAGCTCCCCACGGCCCGCATCCACAGCGAGCGAGCGCGAAGTCGCTCTCCTCGTGGGCGTCGGGCTGGCGGGCGCCCGTGCTCGGACTGCTGCTCGGGGTCAGCTCCACCGGCATGGTGCACACGCTGGGCTCGGATCCCGGTGCACTGGCCTGGGGCCTGGCGCTCCCCCTGCTGGGGATGGCGCTGGCCCGCCACGCCGCCCCCCTCATGCCTCCGGTGGTGCGCTCGCTGCTCGGCCTCGTCGGGCTCACGGCCCTGGCGCTCCCCGGCCCCCTCGCCTCCCTCGCCGCTGCGGTGGCCCGGGGCGCGAGCATGGCTCCCTCCGAGGGGCTGACCCTGGCCCTTGCGTGCTGGCTGGTAGCGGCGGCCCTGGCCCTGCTCCCCTTCGCGTCGCGATCACCGGCCACCCCTGCGCAGCTGGCTCTGACGGCCAGCTGTGGCTTGCTGGCCTGCCTGATCCCCCCATGGGCCGCCCTGCTGCCCGCGATGGGCATCGCCGCGGCGGACCTTCGCCTCCGCGCTCCTGCTCGCCAGATCGGTCAGCCCCCCCCCCCGTCGGCCACCCTGGCATTCGTCATCCTGGGCGTGCTCGGTGGCTGGAGCGCCGCCTTCGTCTGGACAGGCCTGCGCGCCTGGCTCGACCCAACCCCCTTGGGCTGGTGGTTGGCGGCAACCACCCAGGCGCTGGCCTTCTGCACGGGGTGGGCCCTCGCGCGGCCGGGCCGGCCCGGCTGGGGACTCGAGCCCATCGCTGCTTCCCTCGGCGTCGGGCTGGCGATCGCAGCGCTCCCGATCGGAGCACCCGCCGTCGCGGCCAGCCTTCCCGATCTTCTGCAGTCCTGGGATCCTCGCCTGCTCCTGCCCCTCTTGCTGGCGGCTCCCAGCGTCGCGACCGCCGCGCTGTTGGGCTTCGCCTGTCCGTCGCGCTCCGAGGGCCCGATGCTCCACTGGCCCTTCGGCCTTGCTGTTGCCGCAGGCCTGGTGCTCGGCACTCAAGGGGGCACCCTCGGGGCCACTCTCCTACCCCTCGCCGCAGTGATGAGTGGAGTCCTGGTGCTGCTGGTGGCCCGACGTCCGATGCGACGCCTCGCCGGCCTGGCGGGTGCCATCCTCCTGGCCCTCGGCTGGTGGCAGCTCCCGCGCATCCAGGTCACTCCCCTGGTGGTGGGCTGGACGACGGCCATCGCCGACAGCAGCAGCACTGTGCGCCACGTCGCGGGCCTGGCCCGGTCCGAGTGGCAGCTCGCGACCTGGGGTCCCGAGGGCACGACCAGCCTGCGCTGGATCGATGACGCGATGGTGGCGGACGTGGACGGCTTCCCCCTGTGGTCCCAGGGGCGCAATCCAGCTGCGGTGCGCTTCGCCGCCCACCTACCCGCGCTGCTGGCGCGGGAGGGTAGCCGCTTCCTGGTCCTGGGGGACGAGCTGGGCTGGGGCACCATCACACTGCTCGCACAGGAGCCGCGGACCATCGATGTCGCCATCGCGCAGCCGGAGCTACTCCGGGCGGTGGCCGCCAGCAGCGAGGACACCCGCCGCGCGCTGTTGGCGCCCGAGATCCAGCTCCACTCGGTTCCCGCGGGCTGGCTCCTACGGCAGAGCGCCCCGGTGGACGGCATCCTGCAGGTTCAGCTGCGCCCGAGGTCCGACAGCGGTGCGGTCCTCCTCCAGGGGCCGACCCTGGACCTGGCGCGGACACGCCTCGCCCCGGGTGGTGTCTACGTGGTGGTGATCTCCATCGACCGCGTTCCCGAGCCCGAGCTGCGCAGCCTGTTGGGGGACTTCGCCGAGACCTTCCCCCGGGGGATGGCATGCCTCCCTCCCAGCGGTGTGGACCACCTGATCCTGGTCGGAGGCGCCGAGGGCGAGCCCCCTCCCCTCGCCCGGATCGAGCAGCGCTTCCCAGCCGCGGCCGCCTCACTCGCCACCCTGGGCCTGACGGAGGCCGGCGACGTGGCCGATCGCTGTGTGTTCACCTCCCAGGCCCTGGCCACCTGGTCACAGCGGGCGTCCGCCAGCTACCGCTGGCCCGGCTCCGGGCTGCCGGACACGCTGCGGAGCCAGCCCGCGGTCCACGTGGCCGGCATGAAGGACCTCGTCGGAGACCCCGATGAGGTGTGGGACACCACCGGAGCCCCCGAGCTCGCTGCCGACCTGTCGAGCCGCCACGACGCGGTGCGCCACTTCCTCGAGCTGCTGGAGCGCACCAGCACAGGCGACATGGAGGGTCTGTTCGAACGCGCCAAGGCGCTGCAAGCCAGCACGGACGGTACCCGCGAGCTCGAGACCCTCATCACCCCACATCTCGCGCGCGCGAGGGAAGCGATGGATCGAGCCCGCAAGGGCGGCATCCAGCATCGGGACTGGCAGGAGGCCCTGAACCAGCTCACCCTGGCCCGCATGCTCCATCCCGCGGCCGTCGAACCCCGCCTCCTCGAGGCCATGGTCCACGAAGCACGCCGCGACAACCGCAAGGCCGAGCGCCTGTACCGCGGCGTGCTCGACAGCCAGGGGGACCACCTCCAGGCCCTCTTCGGCGTGGCGCGCATCCAGATCAGCGAGGGCCGGGAGACCGAGGCCGAGGCTACCCTCCTCGAGGCCGTCGAAGCCCACCCCCGAGAGGCCGCGACCCACCAGGTCCTCGGTGTGGCCCTGATGCGCTTCGGGCGCCTGGAGGATGCCGAGCCGGAGCTGCTCAAGGCTGCTGCCCTGGCCCCCGATGACCAGCCCCAGCCCCAGGCTGCCCTGGCCGAGCTGTACCTGGCGCAGGAGCGCCCGAACCTGGCCCAGGCCCACGCCGAGGTTGCCACCGGGATCGAACCCAGCGCCTACCACTACACCCTGGTTGGCCGCTGCCACTTCGAGCTCGGACGTGAGTCCCTGTCCGAGCGCGCCTACAGCCAAGCCGTCCTCATCGATCCCGAGTTCTACCCCCCCAGGCTGGGGCTGGCGCACCTGTACACCCTCCGGGGCGACTACAACCAAGCAGCTGACACGCTGCGGGGCGTGCTCGCACTGGATCCGGACAACGAAGCGGCGCGTGTCAACCTCCAGGAGGTCGAGCGCCTGCGGGGGCTGCAGCAGTCCGACCCCCGCCTCGCTCTCGAGCCCTGATCCAGTGCGGTGGCATCGATCAGCACGTGAACAACGGTGGATGGACGTCGCTCGATTCTCCGGGTACAGAGCTGTGAGCAGCCACCGGAGCCCCCATGCGCATCGCCCCCTTCGTCCTCCTGTTCCTGACCGCCTGTCCCCCCTCCGAGGATCCGGACGACACCCAGAAGGGCCCCGACACCGGCGAGACGGGTGAGACCGACACCCTGCCCCAGCCGGCGGACCTCGCCGAGCTGTCCAGCGGCGAGTGCCCGGACCTGAGCGCCTCCAACACCAGCTCGTTCATGTCCTCCGGTACCGAACGGGATGTCACCGTCGTGCTCCCGGAGCAGCTCTCCGAGGACATGCCGGTGGTCTTCTTCTTCCACGGCCTGGTGGACACCAGCTACGACCCCGACTCCTACATGGCCAACTCCCTGGGCCTGCAGTCCGAAGCCAATGCCGAGGGAGCGATCTACGTCCTGCCTCGTTCCCGCACCATGTCGGAGTTCGGCTTCGAGTTCTACATGTGGCAGGTGATGGACGAAGACGACCAGGACCTGGTGCTCTACGACGATCTGCGCACCTGCATCGCCCAAGAGCTGGACGTCGACCTGCGCCGCTTCTCGGCCATGGGCTTCTCCGGTGGGGCGCTGTTCACCACCGTGCTGGCCCGCGAGCGCGGCGACACCCTGGCGAGCTTGATCGAGATGTCCGGCGGCTCGGACATCGAGTTCTCCCTGGCCTCCGAAGACCCCATCGCCGTGTACGGCCCACCCGCCAACAC
>CAZHIK010000289.1:0-9426 GCA_964532635.1 uncultured Enterobacterales bacterium | reverse complement strand
TGATCTCGAGCACCCGCTGGCTGGCGGGGATGTCGCGGTTGGCGGAGCGCAGGATCTTCTCGAGGTTGGAACCCAGCCCCGTCTCGTCGTCCACCAGCACCGAGGGGCTGTCGGTCAGCCGTCCGGAAGCGCGGACCTCCTTCACCTCACCCTCGAGCAGCTCGGTGATGTGCTCGAGGAGAGGCTCGGCCTGTTCCCTGGCCGCCTGGGCGATGGGATCCTCGTCCTGCTCGGGCTCGTCCACCTCGCCACGGGCCACGGACTCCAGCTTCTTGCCACCGAACTCCTTCAGGTGCAGCACCACCCACTCGTCCACGGGATCGTCCATCAGCAGCACCTCCCGGCCCTGCTTGCGGAAGCGCTCGAGCAGGGGGCTCTGCTTCATGCGCTCGAGCTGCAGGCCGGTGAGGTACCAGATGGTGTCCTGGTCCTCGGGCATGGCGTCCACCACCTGCTGCAGAGAGCGCGGATCGTCGCTCGAGGTGGTGGCGTAGCGGAGCAGCTTGGCCAGGCGCTCCCGGTTCGCGGCGTCCTCGTGCACGCCTTCCTTGAGGGCGGAGCCGAAGGCCTCCCAGAAGGTCCCGTAGGTCTCGGGTTCGGTGCGGGACAGCTCGTCCAGGCGGCGCAGCACCCGCTTGACCACCGCCTTGCGCAGCGAGGCGGCCTGGGGGGTCTGCTGCAACAGCTCGCGGGAGACGTTGAGGTCCAGATCGTCACTCTCCACCACCCCCCGCAGGAAGCGCAGATAGCGGGGCAGCAGATCACGGGCTTCTTCGAGGATCATCACCCGCTTGCTGTACAGCCGGACCCCCACCCGGCCGTCGGGCAGGTCCATGTCCATGGGGCGGCTGGAGGGCACGAACAGCAGGGCGTGGAACTGCATGGGCGCATCGGCCGCGAAGTGCACCCGGGCCAGGGGATCGGTCCAGTCGCCGCTGATGTGCTTGTAGAAGTCGGCGTAGTCCTCGTCGCCGACCTCGCTGGGCTGGGTGGTCCACAGGGCCTTGCCCCGGTTGAGCTGTTCCTCGCCCTGGCGGATGGGGAAGCTGACGAAGTCGGAGTAGCGCCGCACCAGCTCGGCGATGCGCCAGCTCTGCAGGAACTCCGTCTCGTCCTCCTTCAAGGTCAGCACGATGTCGGTGCCCCGGCCCTCACGGCCGCCCGGGGCCACGGTGAAGCTGTCGTCGCACTCGGTCTCCCAGCGCACGGGCTCAGCACCTGGCTCGGCGCTCAGGGTCTCCACCACGATGCGCTCGCTGACCATGAAGGCGGCGTAGAAGCCCACGCCGAACTGCCCGATGAGGCCCTCGATGCCCTCGCCGTCCTCGGCGGCCTGCAGGAAGGCCTTGGTGCCCGAGTGGGCGATGGTGCCCAGCTGCTTGACCGCCTGCTCCCGAGTCATGCCGATGCCGTTGTCGCGGATGGTGAGGGTGCGCCCGTCCTCGTCCACCAGGATCTCGACGCGCAGCTCGCCGTCGGGATCCCTTAGATCATCACGGTGCAGCGCGGCGTAGCGAGCGCGATCGAGAGCGTCGGAGGCGTTGGAGATGAGCTCGCGCAGGAAGACTGCGCGGTCGGAGTAGAGCGACTTGACCACCAGGTCCAGGATCTTCCTGGTTTCGGTCTCGAAAGCGTGGGTTTCGGAGTGCTCGGTCACGGTGTTCCTCCTGGCTCGAAAAGTCGTCCTGGTGCGGGCTTTCGCCCTGCAGGGAGGTTAAAGAAGTGGGTCAATCCAGACGCGCTGGAGGGCGCTGCCAGCCCCTCCCCAGACGCGCCACGATGGGTCCCGAACCATGTCGGAAACGGAATTTGCTCACACGGTAACGAACGTCAACATCGAGGACGAGGTGCGCTCGTCGTACCTCGACTACTCGATGTCGGTCATCATCGGCCGCGCCCTGCCCGACGTCCGTGACGGCCTCAAGCCGGTCCACCGCCGCATCCTCTACGCCATGTTCCGCGAAGGGATGCTCCACAACCGCCGCTACTCCAAGTGCGCCGGTGTGGTCGGCGAGGTCCTCAAGAAGTACCACCCCCACGGCGACTCCGCCGTCTACGACGCACTCGTACGCATGGCCCAGCCCTGGAACATGCGCCACATGCTGGTGGACGGTCAAGGCAACTTCGGTTCGGTGGATGGCGACTCCGCCGCGGCCTACCGCTACACGGAATGCCGCATGCGGCGCATCGCGGAAGAGCTCCTGTCGGACATCGACAAGGAGACCGTTCCGTTCACGCCCAACTTCGACGGCTCCACGGAAGAACCCGGTGTGCTGCCGGCCGGCTTCCCGGCCCTGCTGGTCAACGGCGCCGACGGCATCGCCGTGGGCATGGCCACCAAGATCCCGCCGCACAACCTGGGTGAGATCATCGACGCCTGTATGGCCTTGCTCGACGATCCGGCCACCCCCCTGGAGCACCTGATGGAGCTGGTGCCCGGGCCGGACTTCCCCACCGCAGCCACCATCTACGGCCGCCTGGGCATCAAGCAAGCCTACGAGACCGGCCGCGGCCGGGTCATCGTGCGCGGCAAGGCGGAGATCGAAGAGCTCCGCTCCGGACGCCTGGCCATCGTGATCGACGAGCTGCCGTTCCAGGTCAACAAGGCCCGCCTGGTGGAAGACATCGCCAAGCTCGTGCGCCAGAAGCGCATCGACGGCATCGCGGCGCTCCGTGACGAGTCCGACCGCAAGGGCATGCGCATCGTGGTGGAGCTCAAGCGCGACGCCGTGGGCGAGATCGTCATCAACAAGCTGTACAAGCACACCCTGCTGCAGTCCACCTTCGGCGTGATCCTGCTGGCCATCGTCCACGGCCGGCCCATGGTCCTCGATCTCAAGTCCGCCCTCGGCCACTACCTGGCCCACCGGCGGGTGGTCACCATCCGGCGCACCCAGTACCTGCTGCGCAAAGCGCGGGAACGCGCCCACATCCTCGAAGGCCTGCTCATCGCGCTGGATCACCTCGACCAGGTCATCGAGCTCATCCGCGCCAGCCGCACCGTCGAGATCGCCCGCAACGGCCTGGTCGAGCGCTTCGACCTCACCCTCACCCAGGCCCAGGCCATCCTCGATCTGCGCCTTCAGCGCCTCACCGGCATGGAGCGCGACAAGATCCAGGCCGAGTACGACGAGCTGCAGAACAAGATCGCCTGGCTCGAGTCCGTGCTGGCCGACGCCGACAAGCTCACCAGCGTGATCAAGGAGGAGCTGCAGGCCGTTCGCGACCGCTACGTCGAGCCTCGCCGCACCCGCATCGTGGACGCCGAAGGCGAGCTGTCCATCGAAGACCTGATCGCCAACGAAGACCAGATCATCACCCTGTCCATGGCCGGCTACATCAAGCGCACCTCCCAGACCGAGTACGAGGTGCAGCGCCGCGGCGGCGTGGGCCGCAAGGCCATGGGCACCCGTGACGAAGACTTCGTCACAGACATCTTCGTGGCCAACACCCACGGCAAGGTGCTGGTGTTCACCGACCGCGGCCGCATGTTCAAGGTCCCGGTCTACAACCTGCCGGAAGCCGGCCGCGCCGCCCGGGGGCGCCCGATCATCAACCTGGTCCAGATGGCCGGTGATGAGTCGGTGCGCACCGTGCTGGCCATCCCCGACATGGAAGGCGACGACGACCTGCTCTTCTTCAGCCGCAACGGTCTGATCAAGCGCACCCCCCTGTCGGCCTACATCAACGTGCGCAGCTCAGGCATCATCGCCGTGGACATCGCCGACGACGACGAGCTCCTCACCGTGCGCATCGGCGCCGAGGGCAAGCACGTGCTGCTGTCCACCGCCCAGGGCATGGCCATCCGCTTCGCCGTCACCGAAGACGCCGTGCGCCCCATGGGCCGCGGCACCCGCGGCGTGCGGGGCATCGGCCTGCGCGAAGGCGACGTAGTGGTCGACGCCACCGTGGTCGACGCCGAAGAACCCGATTCCCTCTGCACAGTCACCGCCTACGGCTACGGCAAGCGCACCGCCATCGAGGAGTACCGCTCCCAGAACCGCGCAGGCCTGGGCCTGATCGACATCAAGACCACCGAGCGCAACGGCGAGGTGGTGGGCGCGGTGCAGACCACCGACGGCGACCGCATCATGCTGGTCACCGACACCGGCCGCGCCATCCAGATCCCAGCCGACGGCATCTCCCAGATCGGCCGCAACACCCAGGGCGTGCGCCTGATGCGGGTCGACGAAGGCGAGCGCGTGGTCTCCGTGGCCCGCCTGGCCGAGGTCGACGAGGTCGATGAAGAGCTCGACACCGTCGAAGGCCTCGAGGGCCTCGAGGAGCTCGACGCCCTCGAAGAGGTCGAAGGGATCGAAGCGATCGAGACCGACGGCACCGTCGGCGTCACCATCGACGAGATCGTCGAGCTGGCCGAGCGAACCGCTGAAGAAGGCGACTAGGCCCCAGCCAGCGCGCGCATCTCGGGGTCGTTCAGGACCGCGAGGGCGGACTCCACGAACTCCGACAGGTCCAGACCCGTCTCGCCGTAGCGCGCAGCCTGCAGCGCCATGTCGAGCTTGTCGCAGGCGCGTACGAAGCGGGCATCGAGGGTGCGCTGCGCCTCGAACTCCTCCCAGAGGCCCGCCAGCTGGGAGCCGAGCTCCAGCCCCGACAGCATACCCCGCAGCGCCCGATGCTCGTCCAAGGACTTCTGCCGGGGGGTCACGCCACAGCTGGGGGTGAGATCGCCGGTGCGCACCTCGGCCAGGTCGTGGATCAAGGCCATGGCCATCGCACGCTCTCGGTCCACCTGTGGCGGACAGAGCACGAGGGTCAGCCAGGCAACACCCCAGCTGTGGGCTGCGACGGATTCGGGGCTCGCGACCCCCGCCCGGACCCAGCCGGTGCGTTCGATCTCCTTGAGGCGGATGGCCTCGAGGAGGACGGTTCGGACACGGTGGTGCTCATCCATGTCATCACTTCCTCGTCGGGGGATAGGTGTGGGTCATGCCTATCCCTCCCCTCGCCCTGGTGCTCGACCTCGACGGGACGCTGTTGGACAGCCTCCCCGACATTCGGCGTAGCCTCTGCACAACCCTCCAGCGGGTCGGCCGACGCCCCGTGGAGCTGGCCGAGGTGAGGGCGATGCTGGGCGACGGCGCCGAGCGGCTCGTGGCCAGAGCCTTCACCCTCACGGGGCAACGGGGCGACGAGGCCGAGCGCCAGGCCTTCCTGCGTCGCTTCCTGGAGGACTACGAGGCCCACGCCGCTGACACCACCCGCTGCTTCCCCGGAGTGCCCACCACCCTCACCAGGCTGCGACGAGCGGGACACCGGCTGGGCATCTGCACCAACAAGCCCCACCAGGCCAGCCTGGAACTCGTGCGCGCCCTGGGATTGCACCAACGGGTCGATGCGGTGCTGGGGGGAGACCTGCTCCCACAGCGAAAGCCCGACCCGGAGCACCTGTGGGCCACCGTGCGCGCCATGGGCGCCGAGGGACGCCCGGTCGTGATGGTCGGCGACAGCCGCCCGGACGCCGAGGTGGCCCGCAGGGCAGGCGTGCCCTTCGTCCTGGCCACCTACGGCTACCACCGCGTACCCATCCACGAGCTGGGAGCCGACGCCGTCATCGACCACTTCGACCAACTGCCCGAGGTGCTGGCTCGGCTGGTGTGAGCGCTACTTGGCCCCCAGCCTGAACGACTGGGGCATCCGCTCCCCGAGCAGCCGCCGGACCGCCTGGCCACAGTTGCTGCCCACCTGGTCTTCCCGGGGGTCGCCGATGGAGACGACCACGTCGAAGCCGTGCCGATGCAGGCGGGACACCGCGGCCTCCATCACCTCGGGCGCGGTCGCCGACAGCACGGTGTCGAGACCTCGCTCCCTGCCCTGCTCGGTGGGGTTGAGGGGGGTGAGCTTGACCGCGAAGCAGGCGGGGTCGAAGTGCTCGGCGACCCGGTCGGGATCGAAGGGGATCCCAGCTGCCAAGGCGTAGTTGAGCACGACCTTTCGGTCCCCGGGCTGGAAGAAGCGCTGGCCGTAGGCCGAGACCCAGGGGTAGGGCTGGTGCGGATAGGGCGTGAGCCGCCGGCGAGCATCGGAGCAGGTGGTGTTCAGGGAGAACTGCAACTGGAAGCGGCCGTGGAAGTGCTTGCGCTTGACCGCCAGCAGGCCCTCGAACCAGGGCTCGCTGCGCTGGGGCGCCACCGTGGGCACACAGCCCCACAGGTCGGGGTTGGGGATCTTCGCCGGTAGCTGCTCGAGCACCTCGAGCACCGCGGGATTGAGAGCAGGCTCCCCCATCCGAGCGAAGTGGACCTTGAGCTTACGGCAGCTCCGGGCCAGCTCGGGGGGGTGCCGCCCGAGGACGAGCTGGATCTGCTCGATCATCACGTCGGCTGGGACATTGCCACGGTAGCGGAAGCCCGCGTCGCAGAAGGGGCAGCCCACGGGGCAGCCGTACTGGGTGGAGACGTTGACGATCCACTTGTCGGGCCGACGAAAGTCGGGATCGAGCCCATCGACCAGCTCTATCACGCGGTCGTCCCGGCCATCGACGCGCGCCACCATCACGTGGGCCACGTCGGGCATACCCAGGCTGTCGATGACCTCGATCCGTCGCTGGCTCATGGATCTGCGAACCGTGTCTACGGGGGACCGCCCCGGTAACGCTCCAGGTGCGCTTCGGCGAGTCTCGCACAGCGCAGGCCGTCACCCGCTGCGACCGCGACGTAGCGGCACTCGCCGCGCACCAGATCGCCGGCCATGAACAGGCCCGGGTAGTGGCTCTCCACCTCGTGAGGGCCGCGGGCCTTGCTGCTGGCCAGACCATGCCAGAGGGTGTGCTCGGGCTGGCGACCGTGGCAGTACATCAGCTGAGCCACCACGCGTCGCTCGACGTCACCGTTGATGAGCAGATCGAGCCCTGGTGCAGCATCGCTCACCCGCACCACCGTGGTCTTCGGATGGACGCGCACCCCAGCGGCGAGGGCCCGGTCCACCAGCAGCCCCAGGGCCCGCGGCCGGTCACCTCGCATCCCGATCTCCACGGAGGCCCCACGCACCACCAGCTGCAGCGCGCTGTCGAAGGCCGCGTCGCCGCCGCCCGATATCCAGACCCTCGCCCGCTCCATGTTCTGCGGGAGCGTGCAGGTGACGTAGTGGATGCGATCCTTGGGGGCGCTCGCCTCGATCCATCTCGGATTGAGGCGATGGGGCTTGGTCCCCGTGGCCAAGATCACGGCCGAGGCCTCGATGCTGTCCTCGCCGAACCCGATCCCGAAGATGCCCTGGTTCCACGACAGGCTCGTGACCTCCGCCCGCCGCAGCACCACGCCCAGCTCGTGGGCCTGCTCCACCATGGCTCGGACCAACACGGGCGCCTGGATGCCCCCAGGGAAGCCCGGGTAGCACTCCACCAGGCCCGCGGATCGCAGCAGACCACCGGGCTCGTCGCGCTCGAAGACCGCATGGTCGATACCGGCCCGAGCCAGGTGAATTCCGGCCGTCAGCCCCGCGGGGCCAGCTCCGACCACAGCCACACCGAGCCGCTCACAGGGCATCGATCACCTCCGAGCTGCTGGCCACGTGGCCGTAGCCATGAGCCACACAGCGCAGGGCAGCCAGCTGCAGCACCCTGCCGTGGGTGGCTGTTGCATCAGCCACGACCACGGGCAGACGGTCCCGCGACGCCGCCTCGATGGCGGTGGTCAGCACGCAACGGTGGGTGGTGACCCCAGCCACAACCAGCACGGAGCCAGTAGGCACATGGTCTTCGAGCTCCGTGCGCCACCAGGGGGAATAGCGGGCCTTGTCCAGCACGGTCTCGCCCGGGAGCGGTCGCCAGTCGGGGTGAAGGGCGGCCAAGGGATCATCGGGGCGCAGTGGACGCCCGCCGAAGTGGGCGATCACGCCGGCGTCGTCGTGCTCGGGGTTGCTGTGCCGTGTGAAGACTACGGGCCGGCCGGCCGCACGGAACGCGGCGAGCAAGGCGGCACAGCCCGCAGCAGCGGCGGGCCAGGTACGAAGGAACGCGGGCGAGGCCGGGTCCACGAACAAGCGCTGCAGGTCGAGGAGCACCAAGGTGGCTCCCTCCAGCGAAGGCAGCGGACGCCGCCCCGGGCTACCCGCGAGGACAGCGAGCAGCTCGGACGAGCATGGATCCGCTGGAGTGAAGGTAGAGCACATCACAGCAGGTGACCGTTCCTCGAACTTCGCCGGTCCGACCCTGGACCCGCGGTCCAGGAACATTATCATTGCCGCAAACGCTGGGAGCATCCGTGAACCCATCCCATCCCAGAGTCCAGACCTTGCCCGGCACGCGCTGGTCGTGCCGCTCGTGCGGCCACTGCTGCCGCTCGTTCGACCTGGGCCCCATCGAGCCGGAGACCTACGAGGCCCTGCAGGCCGCAGATCCCGGCAGCTTCTGGGCGCCCGCCCGCAAGCACCCCTGGTCCGAGCTGCGCGAGGGCCCAGACGGCCAGCGCCTGGCCTGGCTGACCCGCGTCGATGGAGCCTGCGTCTTCATGGATGCCGACCAGCGCTGCGCCATCCATGCACAGCTGGGCGAGGCCGCCAAGCCAGCCTTCTGCCGCGAGTTCCCCTTCCACCTGGTGCGGGAACGGGCCGGCCACACGGCGGTGGTGCGTGCCACCTGCGCCGGCCTGCACCAAGCCCGCATCGACGGGGAGCCCATCGACGCCCAGGCCCAGGGCCTGCCCGATCTTCCCCGGGCCTATCCCATGGCGGAGTTCGCCCCCGAGCGCGTGGAGATCCTGCCCGGACTGGGCCTGGATCTCGACGGCTGGTACGGCGCAGAGCCCGCCATCCTACGTCTGCTCGAAGCCCCCGATGAAGAACCGCGCCAGACCGTGGCCCAGCTGCGGGACGCCCTGGCCAGGGCCACGGGCCGGAGCCTGCCCGCCCCCGACGATGAGCGCTACCAGGCCGCCGTGGCGGTGGTGCTCGCACTGCTGGCCACCACACTGCGCTCCATGGTGCCCCCACCCTCCAGCGATCCCCGCGCGGCGCTGCCAGGCCGAGCCGTGTCCTGGCTGGAGGCCGCGATGGCCGCACAGCCAGCCCCCTTGGACAGCAACGCCCAGGCCTACCTCAACGAGATCCTGCGGTCCTGGATCGTCGGCAAGCTCTTCCACCGCAAGGGGGGCATGCCACGGGCGCTGGGCATGTTCCTGGTGGAGGTCCACATGGCCAGGGCCGCTCTCGCCGAGGAGCAGGGCTCCAGCCTCAGCGCCGCACAGCTGTCGTCGGTGCTGGCTCCCTGGTGGAACATGGCCGGCCACCGCGACGTGGTCCAGGTCCTCGAGCTCGCGGCGCCTACCTTCGAAGACATCTTCATCTACGCCTGACATCGAAGAATCCAAGTACGACGCCACAGGGAATCCAGTATGCCCGACTTCAACGCCCTCGCGATCATCCTCGGCGGTGGCCGCGGAACCCGACTCTTCCCCCTGACCAAGC
>CAZHIK010000288.1:0-9427 GCA_964532635.1 uncultured Enterobacterales bacterium | reverse complement strand
CCCCACCCCCGCCGTCGCCAGCGCGCCCACCCCTCCGCCCGCTCCCAGCTCCAAGCCCTCCGTGAGGGTGGTCGAGCCATCGCCCTCCGACGCCGAACTCGACGCCCTGATCGAGCCCGCCGGCGATCCCATCAAGGTTCGCTTCGCTTCCGTCCCCTTCGGGCTGATGGTCTACCTGGACGGAGCACTGATCGGGAAGACCCCCAAGGCGGTGTCCGTCACCCCTGGGGAGCATACGCTGATGTTCGTGGATGGTGAGCGCACCCAGCGGCAGAACATCGTGGTGGAGCCCGGCGGCAAGACCATCTGGACCTACAACAGTACCCGAGGCGACCTGCAATGAACCCACGCTGCCTCCCCCTGGGGCTGGGGCTGCTGCTCCTGCCCCCGGTCGCTCACGCCCAGGACTGCGTGGACCTCGTCGATGCCATCGACGCCATCAACGCTTCCCTGGCCGACGTGGACATCGAGTCTGCCAAGATGCTGGCCGACGAGGCCACCCAGCAGCTCGAGTGCCAGCCTCAGCCGGTCAACACGGTCATGGTCGCCGGCCTGTTCCAGCTCGCCGGCGCGGTGGCCGCGTTTGCGGGCGAGGTCGCCGACGCCGAGGCTTTCTTCGCTCGGGCCGTGGCTATCTCACCCACCGCTCCCATCGACTCGGTGTACGGCGATGACGTGGAGCAGCAGTATCAGCAGGTGCAGCGGCGCCTGATGGAAGAGCCCGGTGGCTCGTTGCTGCTCACCGGCACAGCCGAGGCCTGGCTGGACGGCCGCAAGGTCACCATGGGGATGCCGCTGGATGTGGTGGTCGGACACCACCTGCTGCAGTGGCAGGAAGAGGACGAGCCCCTGCAGGCCCGCGAGCTGCGTGTGGCCGCCATGGAGACCCGCCAGCTCACCCTGGGCCAAGCGGATCCCGATGCGGGTCGCCGTCCACCTCGCCAGCCGCGCGAGCCGCGCGAGCCGCGCGAGCCGCGTCCGGTGGTCCCCAAGGAACCTCGCGAGCCTGTGGAGCTGTCCTCCACCACCGTGGCCATGCTGGCTGGTGGTGGTGCCGGCATCGTGGCCGGTGGTGCGCTGCTGGCTCTGGCGGCGGGCGCCCACGGCTCCTTCTTCGAGGAGCAGGATCCCGACGCGCTGCAGGGCATCAAGGTCCGCAACCGCATCTTCGCCGTCTCGGGTCTCACCCTGATGGCGGCTGGGGCCGGCACGGCCGGCGTTTCGTTCTTCGTTCACGACGGGCCCGGTGTTCGGGTCGGCGTCCAGTTCTAGGAGGCCGGGATGCGCACCCTGATCTCCCTGCTGCCCCTCATCGGCCTCTCCGCCTGCATCTGGGTCTCCGACGCCGAGTACGACGATCAGTTCGGGTCCCTCACCGACGCCGACGGCGACGGCTACCAGGACGAAGCCTACGGCGGCGATGACTGCGACGACAGCGACGCCGACGTGCACCCTGGCGCCGAAGAGGTCTGCAACGACATCGACGACGACTGCAGCGGCAGCGCCGACGACGAGCTGGTCGCGGCCTGGTACCCCGACGACGACGGGGACGAGTGGGGTGACGATGGCGGCGTGCTCAACACCTGCGATCCCGAGTCCGGCTGGGTCGAGCAGGGCGGTGACTGCGACGACGGCGACAGCGACGTCAACCCTGGCGCCGACGAGCTGTGCAACGGCGTGGACGACGACTGTGACGACGAGACCGACGAGGGCGACGCGACCGACGCCACCATCTGGTACCTCGACAGCGACGGAGACGGCTTCGGCGACATGTCGGAGTCCACCAGCGCCTGCATCGCCCCCTCCGACCACGTCGACAACGGAGACGACTGCGACGACACCGAAGAGGACATCAACCCCGACGCCAGCGAGTACTGCAACGGCATCGACGACGACTGCGACGAAGAAACCGACGAGGCCGACGCCCTGGACGCCACCACCTGGTACGCCGATGAAGACGAGGACGGCTACGGCGATCCCGACAACACCACCCGGGCCTGCAGCCAGCCCACCGGCTACCTCGAAGACAGCACCGACTGCGACGACGGAGACGACGGCATCCACCCCGGTGGCATCGAGACCCTGGGCGACAGCTCGGACGGCGACTGCGACGGTGACGACGACAGCTTCTCGTTCACCCTGCACGACACCCGCTCGGCCCAGGATGTCGAGGGCCCGCGGTTGGCGCAGGGCAGCGGTGAGGTCTACCTGGCCTGGGCCGCCGAGGAGATCGACGACGGCGGCACCCTCTACGATGCGGTGGGCGTGAGCGTCTTCGACGGTGAAGATCCCTCCGCGGGCGAGCTGAACTTCTGGTCCGGGGGCGAGGGCTCCGACCTGGGCCAGCTCAACCGCTTCGACTTCGTGGCCAACGACGACCTGTGGGTCACCGGCACCTCTTGGCTGGACATCACCGATCGATACATCCGGCTCGATGGGGTCGACTCGTCCACCCTGGCCAGCGGCACCCTCGCCAACTACGGCAGCTGGGCCGTGGCCTTCGATCAGCTGCAGCTGGGCCTGTCCAGCCTCGACAACGTCACCGCCATCGGCTGTGGCATGGACGGTGCCGGCATCCAGGCGGTGCAGGCCTACGCCCCCTACATCGCGGCGGGTACCGGCTTCGCCGTGGCCGAGGGCGAGGCGCTGGCGGGCACCGATGACCACGACGTCTGCGAGTACGACCACGTCCTGTACGCGTTCTACACCGGCAACAGCACGCTGCGGCGCATGGACACCTACGTGCTCGACAGCTCCGGTGTCTACAACTACTCGACCTCGTCGTACCAGTGGCAGATGACCGATGCCGAGATCAGCACCGCCAACAACTACGTGAGCTGGGTCTACGGCGACACCCTGAGCTCCAACGGCGTCTACATGGATGTCGAGAGCCTCGCCGGCGGCTCCAACCCCTACGTCTGGGACTATCCCAGCTACAGCCCGGTGGAGATCGATGCCTCGCCGTCGCCCACCGGTGCGGTGTACACCTGCATGGTCGATAGCTCCGGCGGCGCCAGCCTGCTCTGGTCCGAGCTGCTCGGTGGCGGATCGGCCACGGTGAACACCGTCGATCTGGTCGCCGACGATCTGGGCACCATCGAGGACTGCGCCGTCGTGGTGGGCGCCGACAGCCTGGCCTGGCTCGCACTGCGCAGCGGCGACGACATCGCCCTGGCCACCGTCGAGGTGCCATGATGCGTCGGCTGCTGCTGCCCGCGCTCCTGGGCCTTCTGCTGGCCGCGGGGTGCGGGTGGAAGCGGGAGCTGGCCAGGGGCAACGCCGCCGCCGAAGACGGAGACTGGGTGCTCGCGGTCGAGCACTACCAGGCCGCGGTCGAGCTGAATCCCGAAGATCGCGCGCTGCAGACCCGGCTGGCCGAGGCCCAGGAAAACGCCGTGACCACCCTGGTGGAGCAGGCCCAGGCTGCGCGCTCCAGCGGTGAGCTCGAGGCGGCGCTGGACGTCCTGGACCAGGCCGAAGCCCTGGTCCCCCGACAGCTCGAGGTGGCGATGCTCCGCGAGGAGATCGTTGGCGAGCTGGCCGAGGGGGTGCGGGCCGTGCTCGGTGAACCCGAGGATCCCATCGGTCAGGCCTACGCCCTCTGGACCCCCTTCGCCGAGCGTTTTCCGGTCCACCCCGAGACCGCCCGCTTGCGCGACGAGATCGTCGCGGCTCTGGGGGCCTCTGTGCAGGCCCTGGTGGATGCCGGTGACCACGCCGCGGCCCACACGGAGCTGGTGACGTTCCAGGATCGGCTGCCCATGGACGAAGAGCTGACGGCTGTGCGCACGGCCTGGGCCGGGAGCCTTGCCGCCGAGGCCAAGGGAGCAGCTCGTCGGCGCCAGCACGCCACGGCCTGGATCGCCATGGCGATGGCCTCGAACCTCTCCGGAGACCCGGAGCACGACACCCAGCGCCATGCCTACGAGCAGGCCTTCGCCAAGGCCCACGGCATCGTGCTGGGTCCCAGGATGATCGCGTCCGACCGCGCTGCCCTCGGGCGGCTCGAGAGCCGCTTGGCCGCCCTGTTCGAGCACAGCCGGGTGCGCTGGGCCCCGGGTGCTCCGCGGGCCACCGTGGGGGGCAGCGTCCGCATCGGCGAGGCCAGGTGGGAGCAGAGCTCCAAGCAGACTGTGGCCATCCACGAGTACCCCGGCCCCGAGCGGGAGCACGACAACCCCGCATACATCGGCGCCAAGGCCGATATCGAGCGGGCCGAGGCCGCGGTGCTCGAGGCTCGGGGCGAAGAAAAGCGGATACTCGCTTCTCGAGCAGCCGAGGAGCGTAGCCTCGAGACCATGCGCGAGGGCCTGGCGGCTGTGGAGCAGTCCCTGGAGGGCGTGCGCCGCCAAGTGGCCCAGGCCGAAGCCGAGGCCACCAAGGCCCAGGCGGCCCTGGACGAGTCGGTGGGTGCCAACCAGTCCGTCACGCAGCTCAACGACCAGCGCGAGGCGCTCCAGGAAGAAGTGGACGCGGCCCAGGCCGTGCTCGATGCCGCCGTCGCAGCGCTCGAGTCTGCGGGGGCCGAGGGAGGGGATGTTGCTGCGGCCAATGCCGCTGTCACCGAGGCTCGGCGCGCGGCCGAGGACGCCCGGGCAGCCCTCGAGGCCGCACCCAAGCCCACCAACCTGATGAGGGAGCTGGCTCGTCACGTGGGCACTCGGGCCGGACAGCTGGCCGAAAAGGAGAAGGCCCTCGAGGCCGCTCGCACCGCGCTGACGGAGCGCCAGTCTCCGGTGCAGGACCAGCTCGACGCCGTGACTCGGCTCGAGGCTCGCATCACCGAGCTTGGTGGCGAGCTCGAGGCGGCCCTCGGGGTCCAGGCCGAGGCGCAGCGCACGGTCGAGACCGCCCAGGCTCGACTGGCCGAGCTGCCCCCTACCATCTTCGGGCCCACCATCGAGCGGCTCGAGATCCCGGTCCAGTCCCACCTGCGCAGCTGCACGATGGAGATCGGCCTCGATCTGCGTCCCCGCGGGGGCGTGCGGGTCGAGAAGACCCTCGAAGGGCGGGCCGAGACGCGGGACGAGGAGCGCTCCGAGGTGGCCGAGCACGGGCTCGAGGCCGATCCCCTCGAGTTCCCGGAGAGCGACGCTGAGCTGCAGGCCCGGGTCGAGGCAGCGCTGGCCAAGCAGCTTCGCGCTCAGCTCGAAGCGCAGCTGGAGCAGCGCGGACGCGAGCACCTCGAGGCAGGCCTCGAGGCCCAGGATCCCGAGGTGAAGCTCCGAGAGCTGCTGTTGGCCGGCATGCTGCTGCCAGCGGTCGAGGCCGATCCGTACGCCCAACCCGACGTGGCAGCCGAGGCCGCGGCCAGCGCTCACGGGGCCCTTCAGGCCCTGCTCGAGGAGCGCTGGGGCTTCACCGAGGACGCTCTGCGCCCTGGGACCTCTCTCATCGAGCTGCGCAGGTTTTGACGATCCCGCTGCTGGGCCTGCTGTTGGCCTGCTCCTCCGAGCCAGCGCCGGCACCCCCGATCGTCGAGCCCGCGGCGGAACCCCACCAGCAGGCGGTGGAGCGCCTGCTCGAGCATGCGCCCGAGGCGTCGGGCTTCACCGATCCCCGCCTGCGCTCCCTCGAGCTGGTGCGCCACGAAGACCGTGAGCAGGTCATGGCCTTGCTCCCTGTGGTCCGTGGGTTGCGAGTGGCCGACGTGGGCTGCGGCATCGGCCACTTCACCTTCCACCTGGCCCGCGCCGTGGGCGAGACGGGTCGAGTGTGGGCGGTGGATCTCGAGCCTCGCTACCTCGAGGTGCTGGGTGAGCGCATGGCCGATCCGGACTTCCCCCACCCGGGCAACATCACACCGGTGCAGGGAGAAGAGGGTCGACTCCCCCTGGAGCCGGGCTCAGTGGACTTGGCCTTGCTGGCGCACCTGGACTTCCACCTGGTGCGGCCCCTGGAGCCGCAACACCACGTGGACTTCCTGCGCAGCGTGGTGGCCTCGTTGGCCCCTGATGGCAAGCTGGCGGTGCTGCAGTGGCTGGGGGCCCGGGAAGGTGCCACCGCCGAGGCGATGGTGGCCAACTTCGAGGAACTGGGGCTGGCGGTGCAGGCGCGGCACGACCTCGAGGAGCACGGGTCTGTGCTGGTGGTGATGGGGAGAGAGTAGGGGCTGGGGCCAGGCGGAGCGATCTGCTCCCCCACCGGTGTCGAGGGTTCGCCTACGGGCCCAGCGCTGCCCAGGTGGCCTCGAAAGCGATCACCGCCTGCTCCTGCTCTTCGGTCTCGATGGAGCCCGGGCGGGCGGCCCGCACTGCTGCGATGGCCTCGGCCCCGCTCTGGCCGGTGCTCACCAGCCACGCCGCCAGCATGGTGCCCGTGCGGCCCTTGCCCGCGTGGCAGTGGGTGGCCACCGGCTGTCCCTGGCCCGTTGAGCGCTGCACCAGCTCCACGTAGGCCCGCAGTTGCTCCTGGGTGGGGGCGGTGTAGTCTTCGACCGGGATGTGCGCTGCGGCCAGTCCGTGGGCCTCCAAGGCTGCGGCGGGCAGCGGCTCCTCGGTCAGCGAGATCACCAGCTGCACTCCCTGGATCTCGATGGCCGCGAGGTCGTCTTCGAGGGGAGCGTAGGCCCCGGGCAGGGCCATGCCGGCCAGGCGGTCGGGTTCCATCCAGGAGAAGTTGTGCATGGCGTGGTGTGGGCTGGCTGTGGGAGCCGGAGTGTCCGTGTGGTCGCAGGCTACCAGCAGGGCGGCTGCCAGCAGGTGGGTCATCATCGAGTCTCCTTAGCGCCGCCGTCGGTACAATGGAACCAGCCCCAGCAGACCCCATAGGCCCAGCATCGCACCACCCGCCTGGCAGCCGCACTCCTCGGAGCCCGGTTCGCCCTCGCCGGTGTCGGCCCCGCCGGCATCGGTGTCGTCGGTGTCGGTCTCGGCCTCGACCTCGAACTCGATCTCGTCGGTGTAGGCACCGCCGGGGCCCGAGACGGTCAGGCGCAGCCGGTAGCTGCCGGGGCCCTCGAGCAGGACCAGGGGCTCCCATTCCTCGGAGGTCCAGATCGACACGTCGTCGAGCCAGGCTTCCCAGCTGAGCTCCTCGATGCAGTCCTCGACCTCGATGGGGACGTTGTTCTCGGTCCAGCCTCGGGTCTCGCTGGTGACGTCGATGGAGATCAGCCCGGGCTCGAGGGTGGCGAGGTCCGTGCAGCTGAGGATGATCAGGCGATCCTCGCCGCTGCAGCCGTCGGCGGTCCGTGTGCCCTCGAGGGTCACGGTCCAGGCACCTTCGCTGTCCCAGGTGTGGCAGACCGAGCTGCCGCTGTCGCTGTCGCCGTCGCCGAAGTCCCAGGTGAACGCGTCGGCGTCGTCGGCAGAAGCGGCCTCGAGGCAGACCTCGAGGGGAAGCGGTCCGCTCCAGCCGGTGCCCTCCCACTGCGCTCCTCCGCTGGCGGAGGTGACCGCGGGCTCCACCAGGAAGCCGTAGAGGGCCTGCAGCCCCTGTACGTCGTCCTCGTTGGGCTCGAGGGCCTGGGTGGTGCAGGTGCCGAGGTCCCAGTACATGGCCGCGGCGATCTCATCTTCGGTGCAGCTGTCGCCCTGATCGCAGGAGTTGCCCAGGCCAAGCAGGTGGCCCACGTTGTGGGCCAGCATCGCCTCGAGGATGTAGGCGTCGTCGCAACCTTCGGCGTCGACGCGGTCCAGGGTGGTCCAGCTGGCCTCGGGGTTGATGAAGATGTCGACCTCGGAGTACGCGTAGAATGTCTCGCCATCCACCTCGAAGAGTTCCTCTGCGGACATGCGGGCGTAGGTGACCGCGGTCATGCCGGATGAGAGCATCCCGTCGGGATCACCGAGGGTGACGGTGGTGTATCCATCGGAGCCGGAGCCTCCGTCGATGTCCAGGATGCCCCCGTACTCGAGCTCCAGCTCCAGGCAGGGATCGAGGTCGCTCCAGGCCTCGAAGGCCGCGAGGGCCGAGTCCTCGTAGTCCTCGGCTGGGAAGGCCTCACTGCCCACCAGGTACCAGGTGACCGGGCCATCATCCGTGTCCCAGGCGTATCCCATCAGATCCCAGGCCTGGGCGGGGGTGCTCAGGGCGGCGGCCAACAGCATCGCGTGCATCGCGTCCTCCTCTCCGTTGTTGAAAACTCCATATCGGAGCCTACTTCGACAACACGTGGCGAGCCACGACTGGGAACCGGATGGAAACTATGGCCGAGGTGGACGTGCTACGGTGGATGGTCCGGAGAGCTGCCTGAGAGCACCACTTCGTGGAGGGCCTGCCATGCCGAACGAGCTGCCGGTCAGGGGCCTCCCCCGGACGCTGCTCGCCGGCCTGTTCGCCTTCACCGCACAGCCCGCTCTCGGTGGGGTGCTGTACGTGGATCAGGCCACCGGAGACGACAGCCGCGGTGGTGGCTCACCGGATCAGGCGGTGGCGACCCTCGCTCGGGGGGCCGAGCTGCTGCAGGCAGGGGATCAGCTGATCGTGGGTATTGAGATTCCGAAAAATTCTCATGGCAGGGCTGCTCTTGTTGCCCGCCTGTGGTTTCACGGAGGAAGCACTGTGGCCGTCCCTTACCGGTGAGGACCCCACCGGTTCCAGCGTGCCGCAAGCCAGGGAACAACCCCGGCAACCGAGCCCGCAGGTCGCCGCGACGCCACCGGCCGCAACGTCCCCGGTGATGACCGGGCCGACCGCCCAGCCACCGCTCGGCACCTCCCAGTTCCAGCCAACCGGCGTCACGCCGGGATCGCCCACCGGGACTTTCGTCGGCAAGAAGGTGGACGATCTTCGCAAGGAACTGCAGCGCCTTCAGGGCTCCATCGGCCAGCACAACAAGGCGCTTCAGCAGATGCGTGGCAAGGTGGTTCAGGATTCGCAGCGCTACCACGGCACCGTCGCCGCCATCAATGCACGCCTTCAGGTGGGAACGACGCCGGGTAACCCGATCCTGGTCCAGCAGTTCAACAGCGCACAGAGCGAGCTTGACCGCCTGGCCGTCGACATCGGCGAAATGAACCGTCTGGCGACGGCGGTTTCCTCCGATTCGACCATGTCGGCCTATCTGGTCGAATCGGCCCGTGCCACCTTCTCCATTTCCGGCGCCGTCGACGAGGACCACCGCCAACTGGCCATCCTCGAGGACGAGGTCAACCGCACCGTGGTGCTCATCGACCGTCTGCTCAAGGAGGTGGCCGACGACGTCAGGCGCCAGACCGCCTACGTATCGACGGAGCGGAGCAACCTCAACCTCCTGTCGGCCGGCGTGAAGTCGGGCGAAATCTATGGCGGCAGCCTGGCCAACCGGGCCATGGCGTCGGCCGCTTCCAACATGCCGAGCGGCGCGTCCAGGGGGGCCGTCGACATCACCGGGCGCCGCCCGTTGGTGGTCATCCGCTTCGACCGGCAGAACGTTCCCTTCCAGCAGGCGCTTTACAACGCGGTGAGCCGTGTCCTCGAACGCCGGCCCAACGCCACGTTCGAC
>CAZHIK010000287.1:0-9429 GCA_964532635.1 uncultured Enterobacterales bacterium | reverse complement strand
CAGCGCTACAAGGACCTGCAGGACATCATCGCCATCCTGGGTATGGACGAATTGTCCGACGAGGACAAGAAGACCGTCGAGCGTGCTCGCAAGATCCAGAAGGTCCTCTCCCAGCCCTTCTTCGTGGCAGAGCAGTTCACCGGCATGGACGGCCGCTACGTCTCCCGCGAAGACACCGTCAAGGGCTTCAAGGAGATCCTCGAGGGCAAGCACGACCACCTGCCCGAGCAGGCCTTCTACATGGTCGGCACCATCGAGGAAGCCATCGAAGCCGCCAAGAAGCTGGCCGAGGAGCACTGATGGCCGTCCAGCTGCGCATCGTGACCCCCAAGGCCGTGGCCTGGACGGGCCAGGCCGATGAAGTGCTCGCGCCTGGCTACCACGGTCAGTTCGGCGTGATGCCGGGCCACGAGCGCTTCCTGTCCGTGGCGCGGCCCGGTCGCGTGGTCATCCACACCCCGGAAGGTGAGCAGGCCTTCGTGGTGGGCACCGGCTTCATCGAGGTGGGCGCCGAGCACGTCACCATCCTCACCGATGTGTGCGAGCCGGTGGGTGAGATCGACGCCGAGACCGCGGCTGGGCAGCTGGCCGCGGCCGAGGCCGAGCTGGCCAACTGTGTCCAGGGCACGGCCCAGTGGGAAGAGGTCGAGAAGCGTGCCGATCTGGCCCGCGCTCGGCTCGGCTAGCCTCACCCCACGATCTTCGGCAGCCCACGTGCCGATCTCCGGTTTCCCACCGGGGCGCGGGGCGTTATGAGCGGTGGCCCCCAATTGACGGAAGCCTGGGATGCGTCTGTTCATTGCCGTGCCGATGCCCGACGAAGCCCGCGACCTGCTGTGCGGCCTGCAGGACGAGCTCCGCCCCATGGTCAAGCGCGCCGCCTGGGTCCACCGCGACGCGATGCATGTCACCGTCCGGTTTCTTGGCGAAACCGAGGAAGAGGTGGTGCCCGAGATCGAGGAGATGCTCGGTGATGCCCTGCACGAGTTTCCGCCCTTCGAGGCCGTGATGAAAGGTGGCGGTGCGTTCCCCAATGCCCGCCGGCCCAAGGTCTTCTGGGTGGGATTGGAAGACGGCGCGCGCTTCGCGAGCCTGGCCCACGCCGCCAACCTGGGGCTGAGCGCTCTGGGTTTCCCGGCCCCCCACAAGCCCTTCCGTCCCCACGCCACCCTCTGCCGCCTGCGCGGCCCCTGGCTCTCGGGCCTGCCCAAGCCCCTCGAGGACCTGGGCGAGCTGGGGCGCTTCCCGGTCGATCGCCTGGTGCTCTACCAGAGCGTGCTCCACCCCGCGGGGGCTCAGCACTCGGCGCTACACACCTTCATGTTGAAGTAGCAGCATGGCTGAACCCGGACGCTTCCTGGCCGTCGAAGGGCTCGATGGTTCCGGTGGGACCACGCAGGTCGAGCTGCTGGCCCGGGCCCTGCGTGTCCGCGGGCTCGAGGTGGTGGTCACCGGCGAGCCCACCCGCGACCTGCCCATCGGCCGCGTCATCCGCCAGGCCCTGCGGGGCGAGCAGCCCATCAGCGACGGCGTGCTGCCCTACCTCTTCGCCGCCGACCGCCGCGATCATCTCGACCGCCGCATCCTGCCCGCCCTCGAGCGGGGTGCTTGGGTCATCAGCGATCGCTACCTGGCCTCGAGCCTTGCCTACCAGTCCATGGCCGTGGACTTCGCCTACGTGGCCGAGCTCAACGGCCGCTTTCCCATGCCCAGTCTCACCATCATGCTCGCCCTCGATCCCGCCGCCAGCTTGGCCCGGGTCACTGCCCGCGGCCAGCAGATGGAGCGCTTCGAGGTCCTCGAGACCCTCGAGCGCGTCCACGCCGGCTACGAGCGCGCCCTGGCCTGGTGTCGTGGGCGTGGAGGCTCCGTGGCCGACATCGACGCCAGCCGCAGCATCGAGCAGGTCCACGCGGATGTGATGGCTGCGGTGGATGGGGTGCTGTTGGCCTAGCGGCGTGCCGGGCTCCGGCTTCCAAGCGGAGCCGTGCGTCGAGTTTCACGGCCAACCCTGCGCGCTTGGCTCCAAGACGGAGCCATACGCCGAGGGCCACGGCTATCCCAGCGTGTTCGGCTCCGATACGGAGCCATACGCCGAGGGTCATGGCTATCCCCACGTGTTCGGCTCCGATACGGAGCCATACGTCGAGGGACATGGCTATCCCCACGTGTTCGGCTCCGATACGGAGCCATACGTCGAGGGACATGGCTATCCCCACGTGTTCGGCTCCGATACGGAGCCATACGTCGAGGGTCACGGCCAACCATGCGTGTTCGGCTCCTTGGCTGCTGCGGAGTGGGGGGCGGGCTCTATGTCCCTTGTGCCCAGTGCCGCAGGGCCCGAGGGCGGAGGCCGGGTCTCCACATCGCAGCCTTGGGCAGGGTGGGGCAGGGCGGGCTGCTATGCTCCGTGATAGTGAGCCTCGTGAGCCGTGAACCGTCACGGTCGAAGGGAGAGGCATGCGCGGAGTTCGGCTTGTGGTGATGGTGGCGCTCGCGATGGTGGGCTGCAGCTCCATCAGCGAGGCGGAGCTGGATGCCCGCATGGATCTCGATGGGGATGGGGTGTCGCGGCCGGACGACTGTGACGACGATGATCCCGCGGTGGGGGCGGCGGAGAGCTTGTTCTTCGACTCGGATGGGGATGGGTACGGCAGCCTCACCCCGGCCGAGTCCTGCTCTGCCGTCAGCAACGCCGTGTCCAACAGCGACGACTGCGACGACAACGACGAGCTGGTGTACCCCGGCGCCGAGGAGTCCTGCGACGGCAAGGACGGCGACTGCAACGGCACCGTCGACGACGTCGACGACCCGCCCGAGTGGTACCTCGACGCCGATGGCGATGGCTACGGCAGCGGCCTGGCCGGCACCTTGGCCGCCTGTGAGCAGCCCAGCGGCTACGTGGACAACGGAGACGACTGCGACGACCTGAACGCGGGCGCCTTTCCGGACACCAAGGAGGTCTGCGACGACTTCGACGTCGACGAAGACTGCAGCGGGGCCGCAGACGACGACGATCCCAACGTCGATCCCGAGACCCAGGTCACCACCTACCAGGACGAGGATGGCGACGGGTTCGGCGTCGATGAGGTCACAGCGCTGGCCTGCGACGCGGGGGACGGCTGGGCGCTCGAGGGCGGGGACTGCGACGACGCCGATGCCGAGCGTCATCCCGACACCCTGTGGTACTGGGACGATGACGTGGACGGCTACGGTGCCGACGGCTCCAGCGTGCGCTCGTGCATGGACGTCGCCGGGTACGTGACGAACAACCTGGACTGCGACGACGGGCGTGAGGACGTGAACCCTGGGATGACCGAGATCTGCGACGACGCGGACGCGGACGAAGACTGTGATGGGAGGGTGGAGGACGAAGACGACGACCCTGGCGGCCGCCTGACCTACTACGAGGACATGGACGGAGATGGGTACGGGGTGGATGGCAGCGCCACCGACTACTGTGATGCGCCCAGCGGGTGGGTCCTGGGTGGTGGGGACTGCGATGATGCCGAGCCCGCGGTGACTCCCGATCCGGACGCCGAGGAATTGTGCAACGACAAGCTCGACAACGACTGCAACGGCAACGTCGATTGCGATGATCCCATGTGCTCGAGCACCACCTACTGTGGCTACTACGGCCTCGCGTACTCGGATCTGGTCCTGACCGGCTCGTCCAGCAGCTACGACGGCTACGCGGTAGATGCGATCGAGGACTGCGATGGCGATGGGATCGGTGACCTGCTCGTCGGGGCTCTGGGCTCGTCGGCGCTCGGCGCTGTGTACGTGGTCAGCGGGGCCCTGACGGGCACCTTGGACATGAGCTCCACCTCCATCGCCTGGTACACCGCCGAGAACCCCTACGACTACGCGGGACAGACGGCGAGCTCGGTGGGGGATCTCGACAGCGATGGCGTACCCGAGTTGGTCATCGGTGCACCCTTCGACAGCGAGACCGGATCGTCGGATGGGGCAGCCTATATCGTCTACGGTCCCCACTCTGGCACCGTCTCGCTGGGACTGGCCGACGCCAAGATCCTGGGGGGCGCCACTGGCTCCTTGGGCCTGGGCTACTGGGAGGCTGCGGCGTCGGATCTCACTGCCGATGGCATCGACGACATCTTCGTCTATGGCGACGGATCGTTCCACGTCGTCCCAGGGGGGACGCTGGGCACCTGGTCCATCGATGATGTCACCCTCGGACAGCTGCCAGCCTACAGCGAGAGCATCACGATCTTGTACGATGTGGACGGGACAGGGGTCGATTCTGTGCTCGCGGGCATGTCGGCCAACGATCGAGCCTATCTGTACTACGGTCCTGTCACGGCTTCGGGTACCTTCGGCTACTCCGCGACGCTGACGATGAGTGATTCCGGAAGCAGCTCGGGCTTCGGGTCGGCGGTGTGTGGAGGCGGCGATCTCGACGGGGACGGCCTCGAGGATCTGCTCGTCGGTGCCCCATCGGCCGACGATGCGGGCACGAATGCCGGTATGGTCTACCTGTACTGCGGTCCTGGAACTGGCACAGCTACGGTCAGCGCGGCCCGGGCGTCGTTCAGCGGCGAGCTTGCCGGCGACGAAGCCGGCACGGACGTCGCTATCGCCGAAGACATCAACGGCGATGGCGCCGGCGATCTGCTTGTGGGGGCTCCGGGTGCCTGGATGGGGAGCGCACCTGGTAAGGTTCACCTCGTGCTGGGCCCCATCTCTGCCGGCTCCTATTCCCTGGCCAATGCCGACGCCGTGCTCGAGGGCCGCAGCGCAGGGGATCAGGCCGGTGCGGTCCTCGACATCGGAGATGCGGACGGTGACGGCCTCTCGGACATCCTGGTCGGAGCTTGGCAGGACAGTGGTGGTGCGGCCTTCTTTCTTCTTGGTAGCAACTTCTAGGTTCGGACCAGCGATGCGTAGTCTTCTGATCCTGTTGCCCCTGCTGGCTTCGGCCTGCTCCTACCTCAGCGAGGCCGACCTCTCCGACCGCATGGACCTCGACGGCGACGGCGTGCCGCGGCCGGAAGACTGCGACGACAACGACACCGGCGTGCGCGGGCCCATGTACTATGTGGACACCGACGGCGACGGCTTCGGCGGCTCTGTGCCCGCCGAGACCTGCGACTGGGCCGAGGGCTTGGTGGCCGACTCGAGCGACTGCGACGACACCGATCCCGAGGTTCACCCTGGCGCCGAAGAGCGCTGCAACGAGATCGACGACGACTGCGACGAAGCGGTGGACGAAGACCTGGTCTCACCCATCTGGTTCCGGGACGCCGATGGCGACGGCCACGGCGAGCCCACCGTCACCACCGAGGCCTGCTACGCCCCCAGCGGCTACGTCGACGTGGGCGACGACTGCGACGATCTGGACGCCGGCGTGAACCCCAGCGCCCAGGAGGTCTGTGACGACGACGACGTCGACGAGGACTGCGACGAGCTGGCCGATGACGACGATCCCGACGCGCAGGAGCTGTCCACGGTCTACCAGGACGAAGACGGCGACGGCTACGGGGTCGAGGAGGTCACCTCCAGCGCCTGCGACGCGGGCGACGGCTGGGCCCTCGAGGCGGGGGACTGCGACGACACCGACGCCGAGCTGCACCCCGACACCGTGTGGTACCGGGATCGGGACGAGGACGGGTACGGGGATCCCAGCTACACCACCCGCGCGTGTCTGGATGTGGATGGGTATGTGCTGAATGGCCTGGACTGCGATGACGCGAACGCCGTCTACAACCCCGACGCCCAGGAGATCTGCGATCCCGACGACATCGACGAGGACTGCGACGGGCTGGTGGACGATGCGGACGACTCGGTGGCCGGGCAGCTGACCATCTACGAGGATGTGGATGGGGACGGCTACGGGGATGACTCCACCGAGACCCTGGCCTGCGATGTGTGGAGCGGGTGGGGGCTTGTGGCGGGTGACTGCGAGCCATCAAACAATGCGATCTCTCCCGCCGCAGACGAGGTCTGTGACGACGGCGTGGACCAGGACTGCGACGGGGACGTCGATTGCGACGACCCGAACTGCTCCCGTGACAACGCCTGCGGCTACTTCGAGCTCGGCGTGGCCGACGCCCGGTATCTGGGCGGCGACGATGAGCACGTGGGTGATGCGGAGGTGGCTTGGGCGGGAGATGTCAGCGGAGACGGGGTGATAGACGTTCTGATCGGTGCTTGGCAGGCGGACAGCGCTGAGGGGAGGGTGTACCTGGTGGACGGTACCCATACTGGTGACGTCGACCTGACTACCGACGCCCTCGCATGCTTCACTGGCGTTCCAGCTCTGACGCCGTCGTTCGCTGGTTCGAGTGTGGCTTCGGCTGGAGACCTGGATGGGGACGGTTTCGCGGATATCCTGGTTGGGGCGCGGTCTTTCAGTATGTCGTACTCCCCCATCCCCGGGGCCGCCTACCTGTTCTTCGGCCCCGTCTCAGGTACGGTCTCACTCTCCACTGCGGATGTCACCATCCTAGGAGATTCCTCCTCGAACTACGTCGGATACGCCCTCGAAGGGCTCCATGACGTCACGGGTGACGGCGTGGCCGACCTGGTCGTCGCAGACGGGGATAGCTCCGGCTTTCCCATCTTCTCGGGGGACATCGCTCCTGGGACCTACTACCCCAGCGATGCCGAGGTGATGACCTCCTGGGGATCGGACACCCTCTCAGTGGGGGGCGATCTCGACGGGAATGGCATCACCGACATCATCGCCGTGCGTGACCACGACTCCGTCGGCGTCTACTACGGACCCGTCAGCGACGGTGCTGCACGGGACTGCATCGTTGGCTCCTCAGGGGCCATCGGGGACTTCGGCCGCGCCGTGTCGAGTCGAGGTGACTGGGACGGAGACGGGTATGACGACCTCGCGGTGGGCTCCTCGGAAGACGCCACCGCAGGCACAGATGCTGGTGCAGTCCACATCTTCCTCGGCCCCCTGTCGAGCAGCGTGGCCGCGACCGATGCGGTCTCCATCATCACGGGGGAATCGGCGGGCGACGGTGCGGGGTATCGGGTCGAACTGGTCGCAGACGTCGACTCCGATGGGCTCGGCGACCTCGTTGTCGGTGCTCCCTACAACGACATCAGCTACAGCGAGGCGGGAGCCGCCTACCTCGTGTATGGGCCGACGACGGGGACGCTGTCGCTGTCCGATGCCGATGTCTACCTCGGCGGAGAAGAGGCTGGGGCCAACGCTGGGTTCTCCCTGGCGGCCGACATGGACCTGGATAGCGATGGCCGCAACGATCTGCTCATTGCAGCGCCATCGATGGATGCGCCCAGCGGTGGCACCGAGACCGATCACGGTGCCGTCTACCTCATGCTGGGTGGGCGGCTCTAGGGTGAAATGATGAAGCCACGAATCCTGATTCCTCTCCTGCTCCTCACCGCCTGCCCCCACCTCTCCGAGGCCGACCTCTCCGACCGCATGGACCTCGACGGCGACGGCGTCCCGCGACCGGAAGACTGCGACGACAACGACACCGGCGTGCGCGGGCCCATGTACTTCTGGGACCAGGACGGCGACGGCTTCGGGGGCACCAACAGCACAGGCAGCTGCGAGCCGGCCGAGGGTGCGGTGGCTGACTCGAGCGACTGCGACGACATGGACGCCGCCGTCTTCCCGGGCGCGGAAGAGCAGTGCAACGAACTGGACGACGACTGCGACGGTGACGTGGACGAGGGCATCGAGCCCCCCACCTGGTACCTCGACTTCGACGGCGACGGCCACGGGGGTGCCGACATCACGCTCGAGGCCTGCTTCGCACCCAGCGGCTACGTGGCCAGCTCCGACGACTGCGACGACACGGACGACTCCGTGCACCCCGAGGGGCAGGAGGTCTGCGACGACGACGACGTAGACGAGGACTGCGACGGCCTGGTCGACGACGCCGACCCCGACGCCCAGGACAAGTCCACGGTCTACCAGGACGAAGACGGCGACGGCTACGGCGTCGAAGAGGTCACCTCCACCGCCTGCGATGCGGGCGACGGCTGGGCTCTGCAGTCGGGTGACTGCGATGACGAGGACGCCGAGCGGCATCCGGACACCCTGTGGTACCGCGACGTCGATGAGGACGGGTACGGCAACCCCCTCTACGCCGTCCGATCCTGCCTCGATGTCGAAGGCTACGTGACCAACGGCTTGGACTGCGCGGACTCGGACCCCACCCTCAACCCCGATGCCCAGGAAGTCTGCGACGAAGTGGACATCGACGAGGACTGCGACGGCCTGGTGGACGACGACGACGACACGGTGGCGGGTCAGCTGACCCTCTTCGAGGACGTGGATGGTGATGGCTACGGTGACGACACCACCGAGACCCTGGCCTGCGATCCTCGGAGCGGGTGGGTCCAGGTCGGTGGGGACTGCGAGCTGACGGATCCCGACTTCAGCCCGGGTGAGCCGGAGATCTGTGACGACGAGATCGATCAGGACTGCGACGCCTACGTCGACTGCGATGACGTCAACTGCTCCTACGATGCGGCTTGCGGCTACTACGACATCGCGTCTTCGGACGCGCGCTGGATTGGCGACGCTGCGTCCCAGGCGGGTGAAGGTGAGCTGGCCTGGGCGGGGGATGTGACCGGTGATGGCACCCAGGACATCCTCGTCGGCGTGCACCGGCATGACAGCAACACAGGCGTGGCCTACCTGCTCGACGGTGCCTCCGCGCCCTCGGGAGACCTCTCCAGCATCGCGCTGGCCAGCATCGCCGGTGGGGCCGGCTCGGACTACGCCGGCTACAGGGTCTCGTCCCTCGGTGACATCGACAGCGATGGTTTTGGGGACTTCGCCGTCAGCGCACCTGGCAGCGACGCCTACTCCACCAACGCCGGTGCCGTCTACCTGTTCCAGGGACCGGTCACGGGTTCCGTGACCCTCGGGGATGCAACCGCGGTGCTCGCCGGGGTGGAGAATGGAGTCTCCGAGGCCGAGTCGGAGTGGGGTCACGGCATGGACGGCGGCCTGGATGTCACCGGCAACGGCGTGCCCGACCTGATCATCGGGGGCGAGTACTCCTCGGGCGCCTACATCGTCGATCCGGAGACCCTCTCCACGGAGCAGCTCATCTCCGATGTGGGCCACGACTTCATCTACAGCGGCTACACCTGGATGGGCCAGGAGGTCGCCCTCTGCACGGATGTCGGTGGCGATGGCATCGCCGACGTCCTGATTGGAAACATCCAGATCAGCACCACCTTGTTCCTGATCGAGGGCCCGGTGACCGCTGGTGGGAATGTCTACTCCGCAGCGACCGCCAGCTTCGAGCGTCCCTCGGGGCCCCACTTCTTCCCCTCCGACATCTCCTGCCGCGGGGACATGGATGGGGACGGCAACAGCGATATCCTGCTCGGCGCCGACGATGACAACAACGTCGGCTCGAGCGCGGGGGCGGCGTATCTCTACACCGGCCCCTACTCGGGCCACAT
>CAZHIK010000286.1:0-9444 GCA_964532635.1 uncultured Enterobacterales bacterium | reverse complement strand
CGTATGGGTCATGGTTGTGATCCGGCGCTGGCCCTGACGGTCGTGCTCCGTCCGTGGTCCAGGAGCCACGACGTGCGCGCGCGAGCCAGGATCGTTACCCTTCGAAGGACCTATCCACCTGGTGGGAGAGGGAAATGACGGACAGAAAGCGCCCGGCCACCCAGTTCATTCCCATCGTCAGCTCCGATGAGGTCTCCACCCCGGCAGCCCCGGTGGCCACCCCGGAACCAGCGGCGCAGGAGCCCCCGTCGCAGCCCGCACCGGCCCCGGTGATCCCGCCGGCCGACAAGCCCTTCTCGGGCCGCCGGACCAGCCAGAAGACCACCCAGCTGCGCGTGCAGCAGAGCCGCTACATGGGCGTGATGCTCATGCTGGTGGCCCTGCTCGTGATCCTGCTGATCCTGACTGCGGGCTACCTTGTCTTCAACGGGGTGTCCGGCTGATCTCTCAGCGCTCGCGTTTCTTGGGCTTCGAGCTGGCGGCTGCGGCGCGTTGCGCCCTGGACCTGGTGTTCTTCCCTCCGGACGAACGTCTGACCGCGGGCTGGGGTTTGTCCGTCGTCGTGGCGCTCTCCTGAGGCGTCGGCTCGACCTCCGCCGTCGTCACTGCGGTCGCCAGGGTAGCTTCGGGGGCATCCTGGAGCTCGGGGCCGAGAGGGCGCAGGGCCAGGAAGACGACCACGAGCATCAAGGCGGCCACCACCCCCGCGAGCGCCCCCGCCAGCGCGAACAGGGGAAGGATGCTTCGGGGCCTGGTGGGATCCGCCGCTGCGGCGCCCTGCCCCGGGAGGGTGGGGGTGACCTCGGTACGCTGGGCCACGGTGGACTCCCAAGGTTGCTCGGGTAGGGGCGCAGCTTGCTCCGCTCGCGCTCTCCGGAGCTCATCCAGCGCATGCCTCGCGTCGGGGCTGCGCTCGTGCCGGTCGGTGTGGGTCCAGCGGGCGATGGTGGATGAGAGCCAGGGGGGACAGTCGGGCACGACCTGCGTCAGCTCCGGCGCGCCTTGCTTCATGTGCCACCCCAGCTTGGTGGCAAGATCGCCCTCGGGGCAGGCGGGCGGACCTGCGATGAGCTCCCAGGCCAGCAGACCCACCGCGTAGACATCCGTCGCGGGTGTGCTGTGGCCCTCGAAGCGCTCTGGCGCCATGTAGTCGAGCGTGCCGGAGACCATGCCCGTCTGGGTGGCCCGAGTGGTGTGGGCGGCCTTCGCGATGCCGAAGTCGGTCAGCATGGCGCGTCCGTCGTCGCACAGGAAGATGTTGGCAGGCTTGACGTCCCGGTGCAGCACACCCCGGTCGTGGGCGTGCGCCAGCCCCTCCAGGACCCCTTCGAGCAGGTCACAGGCCTGGTCAGGTCCGAGACGCCCGCGGTCCAGGCGATCGGCGAGATCTTCGCCCTCCAGCAGGTCCATGATCACAGCGATGGTGCGGCCTTGGATGATGAGGTCCCGGAAGCGGACGATGTTGGGATGGGACAGGGAGTACAGGATCTCGCACTCCCGATGCATCATCGCCACGAATGTCGCGTCACCGGCGAGGTCGGCGTGGGCCACCTTGACGGCCGCCTGGATGGTGGGGGCGTGGAGGTGGACGCCTCGATAGACAGCTCCAAAGGCGCCCTCTCCCAGGGTGGTGTCGAGCCGGTATTGTCCCAGGGTCTGGCCGATCATGCTCGCTCCCGGCTGCGGCGTCTCTCTCCCGGGGCGCGCGAAGACCCCGGTGTGCGATCTACCCATCGGTACACGGTGATCCCCATTGGAGGACAGGAGCTGGAACGCGGAAGGATGGCTCCAGCGCAGGGCTCAGGCATCGTCACCCGCCTGGTGGACCGTGCGACAGGGTGGGATCGACATTACGCCTTGGCCAGCACCATGCGCATCGCCTACGCCCGCCTGTACCAAGAGTCCAACGCCCTCTCGCCCGTCTTCACCACGCTGGAGGACTTCCAAGGGGTGGGGATCCTCGCTGGCGAGCAGCTCGCCGAGGCCTGCACCCCCAAGGGCCACGAGGTCCGTGGTTTCTTGCGCAACGGCGAGCTGTCCGGCTTCGTCAAGGCTGCACACCGGATGGGCCCCGCGGAGCTCGAGCTCCTCCCGCTGTTCTCGGCCCTGACCATCCCGGCCGGGCCCCTGGACGCTGGGACCTTCGCCTGGTTCGAGGAGCGCCTGCGGGACGACCTGGAGGCGGCCATGCCCCTGGACGGGGTGTTCCTGGCCCTGCACGGCGCGATGTGTGCCGAGGGCGTCAGCGATCCCGACGCCCGGCTCATCGAGGTGGCGCGTTCTGTGGTGGGCGCCACGCCCATCGCGGTGAGCCTCGACATGCACGCCAACCTCACCTCGCGCAAGGTCCAGGCCGCCGACCTCATCGCCGGCTACCGGACCAACCCACACCGGGATCACGCCCGCACCGGAGCCCGCGCGGCATCGCTGCTGCTGCGGCAGCTCGTTGGGGGCGTCCGCCCCGCCATGGCCTGGCGCAGCCTGCCCATGCTGCTCGGGGGCGGGCTGATGCTGGATTTCTGGAAGCCCATGCGCGCCATCTTCCGGCGCATGAAGGCCATGGAGCGCGATCCCCGGGTGCTCGATGTCAGCTTGTTTCAGGCCCACCTGTGGAACGACCACCCCGATCTGGGCTGGGCCAGCTACGTGTTGACCGACGACGATCCAGAGCTGTCCGAGCAGCTCGCCGACGAGCTGGCCGAGCTGTGCTGGGCCGTACGCCACGAGCTGCCCCCCACCCCCTCCGATCCCAGCGAGGCCATCGCCAAGGCCCGGGCGGCTCGCGTGGCCCGCATGTTCGGTGCGGTCTTCCTGGTCGATGCCTCGGACGCGGTGGGCGCCGGTGCGACGGGGGAGAACACCCGTATCCTCGAAGCCTTGCTCCGCGAGGGTCAGGGGCTGAGGTCCTACGTGCCCATGCGCGACCCTCGCGCGGTGGCCACCTGCTGGGAGCTGGAGCCCGGCCAGGAGATCACCATCGCCCTCGGCGGCGGCTTGGACCCCGACAACAACGAGCCCCTGCAGGTGGACGCCACGCTCGTCACCAAGCGCAGCACCCCGGTCACAGGCCGGGCCGTGGTGCTCGCGGTCGACGACGCCCGCGTGCTGGTCACCGAGGGCTCTGCCCTGGCCCTCGAGCCCAGCTTCTTCTCGGACATGGGCCTGCAGCCCTTCGCCGCCGACATCCTGGTGGTCAAGAGCCTCTTCCCCTGGCGGATGCACTTCGTGGCCCAGAACCGCAAGTCCATCTTCGTCAAGACCTCCGGCATCACCGATCTGGACGCCGCCTGGTCGCTGGACTTCCACGACCCCATCCATCCCAGAGACGAGGTGGACTGCTGGCGGCCCGCGGATCTACGGCGTCGCGGCCTGGTGGACGACACCCGGTGATCGAACCCGGCCACGCCGTGGCTCCGCCTTCCCGCGGAGCGCGCCTGCTTCGCGTGGGGCTGGTGCTCCTCACCCTCTTCGGGGGCGGCTACCTGGCGCTGGCGCTGGCCGTACCCGAGCCCTACCTGCAGGCCTGGCAGCTGGTCGCAGGGCAGCTCATCGCGGGGCAGGCCTTTGCCGCCAGCCTGGGACCCCACCTGGGCTTCCCGGGCTGGTTCGTCGTGGTGCAAGGGGTGGTCCAGAGCGTGGTGGTGCTGATGCTGGTGTTCCCGCTGCTCCTGATCGCCCAGGAGCGGAGCCGGCAGGTGCGCCTGGTCGCCAAGCCCATGGCGCGGATACAGGCGCTCTCGGAGCGCTTCGAGGCGCGCTTCGGGCGCTGGGGTGTCGCGGCCCTGCTGGCCTTCCTGCTGTTCCCGCTGTGGACCACCGGAGCGGGGGCCATGGCCGTCGCCGGACTGCTGCTGGGCCTGCGCGCGCACACCCTCGCCCTCGCGGTCGCCCTGGGCACAGCCGTGAGCCTGACCCTCTGGGTCGCCGCTTTCGACACCCTCGACAGCATCCTGGCCGCCTCGGGGGTGGAGCAGTTGCCCATCCCGGTGCCGGTGCTGGTGCTCACGGTGGTGGGCGCGGTGGCCCTGGTGCGCAGGCTGCTGGAGCGCCTGCGCGAGTCCAGCGGCTGATAGGCGGGCCGTAGATCTCTCGCGCTCGCCGCGCGGTGTGACGTCGAAGCCGCCCACCAGCCTGGCCTCGCGCTCCTCGTGATCGCGGTCGTGGCTCGCCTCCGCTTCGTTTGGTTATCACGGGAGGCCGTACCACCTCGGAGTGCCGAGTCCATGCCCATGAACGTCGCGGAGATCATCGAGCGCCAGGAGCGCATCGGCCGTGAGCCCATCCGCCTGCCCAACCCCGACAAGCTGCAGGCCATCATCGCGGAGTACCAGGCGAAGACCCGCGGCTCAGCCGCGCGCGCAGAGCGGGCGGGCCAGGTCCTCCCTCGGGGCAGCGAGCACACCCTGCCCGTCCCCTTTCCCTACCCACTGTTCATGGACCGGGGCGAGGGGAGCCGGGTTCGGGACCTCGATGGCAACGAGTACGTGGACTACATCCTCTCGGGCGGCGCCATCGTGCTCGGCCACAACCACCCGGAGCTCAACCGGCAGATCCTCGAGCTGATCGGGTCACGCACCAACTTCCATGGCTTCTACGATGAGCTGGAGCTGGCCGCGGCCGGGCGCATCATCGATCACTTCCCTTCGGTGGACAAGGTGCGCTTCACCGCTTCGGGCAGCGAGGCCAACCTCGCGGCCACGCGCATCGCTCGCTCGTTCACGGGTCGCAAGAAGATCATCAAGTACCGCGGCGGCTACCACGGCTGGGGCGATCCCTTCATGTCCGACCTCGAGGTCCCGGGCAGCGGCCGCATCATCACCCACGGCGTTCCCGATGAGCTGCTGGATCTCACCGTGCTGGTCTATCAGGACGACCTCGAGGGGCTGGAGGCGGCCCTGGCCGGCGGCGACATCGCTGCGGTGATCTGCGAGCCCATGGGGGCCGAGTCCGGGCTGGTGCCCGTGAGCCCCGACTTCCACCGCAAGGCCATCGACCTGGCTCACCAGCACGGCACACTCTACATCTTCGACGAGGTGGTCACGGGCCTGCGTGTGGGCTTGGGCGGAGCCCAGGCGCTGCAGGGAGTCACCCCGGATCTCACCACCCTCGGCAAGGGCCTGATGAACGGCTACCCGGGCTGCGGCGCGGTCTGCGGTCGGGCCGAGATCATGGAGACCGCCAGCACCGGCCTGCCCGACGAGCGGCCCTTCGCCTACATCGCTGGCACCATGTCGGGAAACACCCTGAGCGTGGCCGCGGCGTACCACACCATCCGGCTGCTGGAGCAGCCTGGGGTGATGGAGCACCTGCAGGCCGTGGCCGCGGACTACGCGGGCAAGCTCAACGCCATGTTCGAGGCCCGGGGCAGCAGCTTCTTCGCCTACAACCTGGGCGGCATCATCCGCATCGAGCTCACCGCCCCCCACGCGGTTCCCTTGACCTCACCCCAGGCCATCGGAGAGGTGCTGCAGCGTCGCGGGATCCTCGCCCAGTACGCCCTGGCGGTGCACAACCAGGGAGTCCTGAGCCGCATGGGACGGGACATGATCTCCACCGTCCACAGCTTCGATGACAACGACCGGGCGGTGGCGGCCTACGGCGCGCTGCTCGACCTGCTCGAGTAGGCGGGGCGGCGCTACTCGGGAGTCGCGTTGGGGATGAACCGGGCCACCAGCCCTGGGAAGAGGCGCTGCAGGGTGATGGCCCACACCTCGCGACCACCGACGTTCAGCTCGCGGCGCTGTCGGTGGATGCCGTCGATCATGCGGAGGGCGGCGATCTCGGGGTCCATGCCGGAGAGGACCACCTGGTCGTGCTCGCCCTTGGGGGTGCCATCACCACGCAGGGCGGCCTTTGAGATCTCGGTGCGGATGTAGCCGGGGCAGATGACGGTGACCTGCACTCCGCGGCCGGAGACCTCGGCGCGAAGGGAGTCGGAGTAGGCGCGGAGGGCGTGCTTCGAGGCGGCGTATGCGGAACGCAGGGGCGTGGAGACGTAGCCCGCGACGGAGCTGATGTTGACGACGTGGCCCTGGCCGCGCTCGAGCATGCTCGGCAGGACGAGCCCGGTGAGGTGGACCGCCCCGAAGAAGTTGACCTCCATGACCCTGCGGAAGGTCTCCACGGAGGTGTCCTCGACCGGGGCGCGCTGGCTGATGCCAGCGTTGTTGATCAGCAGGTCCACGCCACCACGCCAGGCCAGGGCCTCCTCGGCGGCATGCTCGATGGCGGCGGGTTCGGCCACATCCAGGGGCAGCACCAAGGTGTCATCGGGCCGGCTGATCTCCCCTCGCAGCGCCTCGAGGCGCTCGGCGCGCCGGGCGGAGAGGATCAAGAGGGCTCCCTCGCAGGCCAGCGCGCGCGCCAGCGCATCACCGATGCCCGAGGAAGCACCGGTGATCCAGACCACCCGGTTGGCGAAGCGCTGCGTCACGAACTGCAGGATATCCCGCTGGGATAGAATCCCCCCGTGCGACGGCACCTCCCCCTGCTGCTCAGCCTGCTGCTCACGCCCCTGCTGGTGGCCTGGCCGCTGCCCCTCGTCTGGTCCAGGGCGCTGCTGACGGCTCCGGGGCGGGACGCCACAGCCCACGTCTGGGGCCTGTGGGCCGCGCTGCGGGAGGGCTCGCCGCTCCGGCTCCATTCGGATCTGCTGGGCTACCCGGAGGGCGTCTCCCTGGTGTTGATCGACTCCGGAAACCTCCCGTGGTTCGCGCTGGGCTCATGGGCTGGGCCCGCCGCGGGCTACAACACCGTGCTGTGGGGAGGGCTGCTGGTGGCAGGGGTGGCCGGCGCACTCCTGGCCCGTCGCCTCGAAGGTCCGGCCTGGCTCGGTGCCCTGCTCGCCATGGCGGCGCCTCCACTGCTGGCCGCCAGCGCGGAGGGAGCCACCGAGGATCTGGGGGTGGGCTGGGTCCTGCTACAGCTGGCTCTGCTGCTGCGGTTCCTCGACAGCGGCCGCGCCCGCGACGGGGTGCTGGCGGCGCTTGCCTTGGCCATGGCCTGGTACTGCGGCCCCTACAACGGGATCTGGGCCTCGGGGGCGGACCTGTGCATCGCCATGTGGATCGCCGCCCGGGGCTGGACGTCCGAGCCGGAGACACCCCGTCGCCGCGGTCCGGCCCTGGGTCGGGCCGCGCTGGTGGGTGGAGCTGCGCTGCTGCTCTGCCTACCCCTGGCCCGGACCATGCTCCGGGTGCGAGACCCGAACCTGCCGGGGAGCGTCCACCGGGAGCTTCCTGGGGCGGTGGAGGCGCCGGACGCGTTTCGTGGGGGACTGGTGCACGGCGCGGACCTGCTCGATCCCTGGCTCCCGGTGCAGCTCACCGGGGGCGAGGCGGCGGTGTCCCACACCGCCTACCTGGGGATCGTGGTGCTCGTGGTGGCTGTGCTCGCTGTTGTCCGAGACCACGGGCGCTGGCCTTGGCTGGCGGGAGCCCTGGCGTTCGCTCTGCTGTCTCTCGGTCCCTGGGTGTTCCTCCACGGTCGCGCCGTCGCCGTTGGGGACGGGGTCCTGGTTGGGCCCGCGGCCCTGCTCGCCCAGGCCTGCCCACCCTTGGGTCGGCTCGCCCACTGGTACCGGGCCGCGCCGGTGGCGGCGATGCTGCTCGTCCCGCTGGTGGCCAGCCAAGGTCGTGGATGGCGGGGGCCGGTCCTCGCGGTCTTGGTGCTGCTGGACTCCCTGGTGGGTGCGCCGCGGGCCTGGCCTCTACACCAGGCGGAGCCCCCTGGCTCGGCCGCACTCCAGCAGCTGGAGCCCGGAGCCATGATCACGCTTCCGCGGGCGGAGGATCCCCCCCGGACACCCTGGGAGTGGAGGTACCCCCTGGTCATCGCGCAGCTGGACCACGGCTTCCCCATCACGGGAGGCATGATGAGCCTCCCCATCGGCCGGGAGGCCCACCAGGCCCACCTGGCATTGCGGCGGGTATCCGCGGGGCACCCCCTGGCAGAGCGCCGGCGGAGGGACCTGCTCGAGCAGGGCTTTCGGTGGGTCGCGCTGTACACCCAGCTGCGGGGACCCGCTCAGGCGGCGGGCGCGGCGCTCGAGCGCTGCTTTGGGGAGCCCGTGGTCGCCGAGCCCGAGCTGCTTGTCTACGACCTCGGCCAGCGGGGGCCGCACTGCCCGGAGTGAGCTAGCACAGGTCCTTGAGCGCCATGTCTCGGGCGAGTGCCACTCGGTCGTCCTGGTCTGTGGCGATGCGCTGCAGCCACGACAGGCCCAGGGTTTGATCGCCAGTGCGAGCGCAGGCCTTGCCCACCGCCAGCGCCGCGGCGGCCCGCACGAGGGGATCCGCGTCGTCCAGCATCCGCCCCAGCGTGGACAGCAGGCTGCCCGACGCGACGGCCCCCAGGGCCTCTGCGGCGCAGGCGCGGACCTCGTGGTCCTTGGCTCTGGTCAGGTTGCGGGCGACGGAGGCCAGGTCCGATCCGCCGATGGCGGCGACGGCCAGGCCGGCCCCGCGGCCCACAGCGGGATCGCCCCCGGGGCGCCAGGCCCGCAGGGCCCGGGACAGGTCGGGGCGGCGCAGGGCCTTCAAGGCCTCGACGGGAGCCCCCCGGTCTTCCGGTCGGACCGAGCCGAGCAAGCCCAGCAGGGCCTCTGGGGAGGAGGGCAGGGGATGGGGCAGGGCGTGGGGCTCGGCTGGGGCCCAGGTGATCTTGGGCGCCGGGCGCGGCTTGGGCGTCGGCGGCGGCTCGTCCAGGGCGGGGAACTCGATGGTCGCGGAGGGATCGTCTGGCTCGGCCGGTGGTGGCGCCTGTGCCGGAGCGGAGGGCCGGCCCAGTTGGGCGAAGGGATCGTCGTCCTGGGGAGCCGCGGGCGGGGGTGTCCAGCGCTCGGGCTTGCGCGGTGGGCGCTCGCGCTTGGGCGCCGGTCCCCCGAGCAGATCGTCCAGGGTCATGGCCCTACGCTGGGGCGGTGCTGGCTCGGGCTCGGGCGCGGGGACGGGCAGCTGGGGCATGGCCCCCACCACGGTGGCGTCGCCCACCTCGGGCAGGATCGGCTCCTTGGGAGACTCGTCCGGAAGCGGCTCGAGCAGGGTGGCGTCGTAGGCCCCGAGCTTGGGGGCGGTGGGAGCCGCGACCCAGCCCGCCATGGTGGGCTGGGCGGGATCGGCCTTGGGCCGATCGGATACCGGGGCCGGCGCTGGAGCGGCGGGCCGCTCGGGCTTGACGATGAGGGGATTGAGCTCCTCGATGATCCGCGGCACGCTCCAGCGCTTGGCCGCAGTGGCGATGGAGAGGTTGTCGAGGGTCTTCTGGAGCCGGGCCTGGACCTCGGCCTCGACCCCCAGCGGCGGCAGCTGGGGCGGAAGCTGCTCGAGCAGGATCTCGTAGACGGCGAGGGGATCACCCCGCACGTTCAGCCGGATGGGAGGGCGCCCGGTGAGCATGAAGTAGAGCAGCCCGCCGGCAGCGAAGAGATCGGTGGCCGGGATGGGG
>CAZHIK010000285.1:0-9473 GCA_964532635.1 uncultured Enterobacterales bacterium | reverse complement strand
ACGTCGCTGTCGTCGCAGTCGGCGCCGCCGTAGGCGTCGCTGTCGTAGCCGTCGCCGTCGGCGTCGTAGTCCGATGCTCCGTCGCAGTCGGCGTCCACGCCGTCGTAGTAGACCTCGGTGGCGCCCGGGTTCACGGTGCTGTCCGTGTCGTCGCAGTCGAAGCCTCCGTGGAGGCCGCTGTCATAGCCGTCGCCGTCGGCGTCCAGCAGGTCGGCCCCGTCGCAGTCCTGATCGATGCCGTCGTACGCGATCTCGGTGGCGCCGGGGTTGATGCTCGCGTCGGTGTCGTCGCAGTCTTCGACGCTGGTGTAGCCGTCGCCGTCGGCGTCCACGTCCGTGGCTCCTGCGCCGCCGGTGGCGCCGATGTCGGAGACCGAGCCGTCGGGATCGAACAGGCTGGGATCGCCGGCGTCGATGAGGGTGCTGGTGCCCGCAAGGGCCAGGTTGTCATTACTGCAGTCGCCGTCCAGGGTGTAGTCCATCAAGTCCGGGTCGTCGGTGATGTTGCCGCCGCCCACGATGTCTGCGATGTCCAGGTACCCGGACACGTCGGCGCTGGTGTTGCTGTACCAGTCGTTGTAGCCCAGGGTGGTGTAGTACCCGGAGTAGTAGTCGTAGGCGTACACGCCGTCGCCGGACTGGGTCCAGGCGAAGATGTTGTTGAGCACATCGGCGTAGCTGTACACCAGGAAGATGCCGCCGCCCGATGTGGCGGTGTTGCCCAGCAGCGTGTTGTTCACCAGATCGGCGTAGTAGTCGTAGTACAGGTACAGGGCGCCGCCGTTGGTGGCGCTGTTCTCGACGAAGAAGTTGTTGGTCCAGTCGTCGTCGCCGCGGGTGTAGTAGGAGTAGACCGCGCCGCCGTAGGTGGCGGAGTTGCCGCAGAAGCTCGAGCCCGAGATGATCTTGCTGTTGGCGCTGTTGGCGTACAGGCCGCCACCGCCGTAGCTGCTGCCGACCGAGGCATTGCCCTCGAAGCTCACGCCGCTGATCTCCAGATCGTTTGCAGCGTATGCGTACACGCCGCCGCCGTGGTCGCTGGCCAGGTTGTCCAGGACGGTGGAGCTGTCGATGGTGAGGTCGTCGGCCCAGCCGCTGTAGGCGTTGAAGTAGACCCCGCCGCCGTCGCCGTTGTTCGCGATGTTGCTGTCGATGGTGACGTCGGACAGCTCCGCAGTGCCGTAGGCGTACTGGTAGACGCCGCCGCCGTTGCTGTAGGCCTCGTTGCCCGTCAGCGTGCTGCCGCTGAGCTCGAAGTCGCTGTAGTAGCTGAGGGAGATGGCGCCGCCGCTGCCGTAGCTCACGGAGTTGGCGGTGAACTCGCTGTCGCTGATCTCGAGCGAGCTGTAGAGGTACTGGGTCCACACGCCGCCGCCGCCGTAGGTGGCGGCGTTGCTGTCGAAGCTGGAGCTGGCGATGGTGACGGAGGCTGTGTCGTAGACCGCCACGCCGCCGCCGTAGTAGCCCGTGCTGTTGTCCTCGACGGTGACGGTGTCGAGGCTCAGGTCGCTGGCGCCGACATAGAGACCACCACCCGAGCGGTAGCTGGCGGTGTTGGTGGTGATGTCGCTGTCGGCGACGGCCAGCTCGGTGCCCAGGTCGGCCGCGTAGATCGCGCCGCCGTAGTAGTAGGCGCTGTTGGTGTCGAGGCTGGAGCCGTCGATGGTGGCGCTACCGTCGGTGCTGGCGTGGATGGCGCCGCCACTGCCGTAGGTGGCTGCGTTTTCGAGCAGGATGCTGTCGTCGAGATCCAGGGCGAAGCCGTCGTAGAGGTAGATGGCACCGCCGCTGTAGTAGGCGGTGTTGGACGACAGGTAGCTGTCTACCGCCGTGACCGTGGCGTCGGAGCCAGCGTAGATGGCACCGCCGTAGTAGGCGTTGTTGCCGTCCAGCGTGCAGGCGTCCAGCGCGAGGCTCGAGGCGTCGGTGAGGTAGATGGCACCGCCGCCGTAGCCCTGGTTGTCGCTGATGGTGGCGTCCGAGATGGCGACGGTGGAGCTGGTGTCGGCGTAGATCGCGCCGCCGTAGTAGCCGTACCAGTAGTAGCTGGAGCCGTTGCCGCTGATGGTGCCGCCGTCGAGGCTCACCGTGGCGCTGGAGGCGTAGATGGCGCCGCCGTGGGCGTAGGTGCCGTTGTTGTCCAGGAAGTGGCTGTCGGTGGCCTCGAGGCTGGCGCCTGCGGCCAGGTAGATGCCGCTGCCGGGGTAGTAGCTGCTGTTGTCGCTGACCGTGCTGTCGGTGATCTCGATGCTGCCGGAGTCCACGTAGACGGCGCCGCCGTAGTAGGCCCAGCCGGCTTCGACCCAGCAGTCCTCGAGGTACAGCGTGGCGCTGTCCCCGATGTAGATCGCGCCGCCGTAGTAGGCGGTGGTGTCGTCGAACTCGCAGTCGGACAGCGCCGGGCTGCCGCCGTAGACGTAGAGGCCGCCGCCGGAGACGCTGGTGGAGCCGGTGCCGTCGAGCTCCAGCGAGGTCAGGGTGGGGCTGGACGCGACGATGTAGACACCGCCGTGGGTGTCGTTGCGCAGGGTGAAGCCGTCGAGGCTCGCCGCGCTGGTCTCGCTGTCGTCGAAGGTGACGGTCCAGGTGCTGAGGCCCGAGGCGTCGATGATGGTGCTGTTGGAGCCCGACAACGACACGATCTCGAGGTCCTTGCCGCCGTAGTCGATGGCCTCGTAGTAGGTGGCGGCGCTGACCTCGATGGTGTCGCCGCTGGCGGCCAGGTCGATGGCGTCCTGGATGGTGGTGGTGTCTCCGCTACCGTAGCGATCGACGGTCCAGGTGGCCGCGGTAGCCACCGAGGGGAAGGCGAGGAGCAGGACGATGGGAAGGGCACGACGGACCATGGGATCCTCCTGGAGGACGGCCCGTGCAGTGTAGCAGCCTTTCAGCGCACCACCTGGCCCTTGGGGGCGTCGGACGGGTCGCGGTGGGCAAGGCGCCCATCGACCTCGGCGACGTGCTGCACCGGCGGCATCGGGGCGCCAAGGAAGCGGGTGCCGTGGGCCGCGAAGCGGTCGGGATCACCGGTGCACAGCACCCGCAGTTCGCCGCGAGCTTCGGCGCTGGGCAGATCGAAGCCCGGGTGGCGCTCCAGCCAGTCCACCAGGCGACCCGCTGTGTAGGGTGCTGGATCGATGATCTCCACTCCTGGCCTCATGCGCACCTGGAGCACCGGCAGCAGCAGGGGGTAGTGGGTGCAGCCCAGCAGCAGGGTGTCGATGCCCGGCAGCTGGCCGAGGTAGCGCTCTACCGCCAGCAAGGCGATGTCGGTGCGCTCCCAGCCCTCTTCGACGATGGGGGTGAGCAAGGGGGTGGCGAGCTGGGTGACGCGGTGGTCTCCCAGCTTGCGGATCTCTTCGACATAGGTGCCCGACCACACCGTGCGCCGGGTGGCGATGATGCCGATGTGGCCGGCGCTCTTCCGAACAGCCAGCTCGGCCCCGGGGATGGTGACCCCCAGGATGCGCGCATCGCTGCCCCCACCGCAGTACTTGCGCTGCAGGTGGCGCAGGGCCACGCAGCTGACGGTGTTGCAGGCCACCACGATCAGTCGGCAGCCCTCCTCGAACAGCCGCTCCACGGCTTGCTCGGCGAAGTCCAGGATGGTGTGGGCGTCGCGCCCGCCATAGGGCGCCCGCCCGGAGTCGCCCAGGTAGACGAAGTCCCGCGCCGGCAGCGCCGCCCGCAGGTGCCGCAGCACATCCAGTCCGCCAAAGCCCGAGTCGTACACACCGATCATGGTGGTGCTGTAACCCCGTCCACCTCAGAACACGTTCGTCCCCGTCTGCATCGTGGCCGGTTCGTGGCGGGTGGCGATGTAGTGGGCGGGCTCTCCGTCGCCGTCGACGTCGCACAGGCCATGGACCTCGAAGTCCGTGCCGTCGGCGCTGACCGTGACCCAGTAGGTGCCGCGCACCTGGCCGTCCGGCATCCAGCCCAGCTCTTCGAAGTCTGTGCCGCTGGGCCAGCTCACCAGCTGTGGGCCGATCATCACAGGGTCCAGTGGGACGGGCTCGGGGGCGGCCAGGTACTGGTCGAACATGGCCTGGTACGCGATCTGGGTGACCCGGATACCGTCGACGTTCATGGGCACCTCGGCCCGCTTGGCCCGGTGCTGGTACATCACGAAGTTGGGGATTGCGATGGCCGCGAAGATCCCGATGATGGGCACCGACCCGCCGCAGATGATCACCAGCAGCACGATGATGATCACGATGAGCAGGGTGCGGCTCGAGCGGGGCTTGGCGCTGGGATCGGTCATGGGTTCTCCCGTTGGCGCCGAGGATAGCAGCCCGCGCCTTGCGAGTCTCCCCCCGCGGGTGCCACACTCTGGCCATCTCTCGCGCCGGAGGCCGTCATGCGCCCGTCCCTCATCCCCCTGATCGCGCTTCTCCTGTTGGGCTGTCCTCCCGATCCCGGCAAGGACGACACCGACAGCGTGGCGTCCGGGGAGATGCCCACGCTGTCCATCGTCCACGAGCCGGTCACCTTCGCCGAGCTGGTCCCCGAGGCCCTGGCCTTGGTGCCCACCTGGGTGCAGGACGATCTGGCGGTGAACTTGAGCCAGGTGGACGAAGCCACCCAGAGCGAGCTGGCGAGCCTGCTCATCGATCTGGACGATCCCTGGCTGCTGGACGAGGTGGCCTTCTCCATCGCCCACACCAGCCCCGAGGTGCTGCAGTACACCTGGTTCTACCCAGAGCTGTTCGTGGTCAACGCGGAGCTGGTCTACGCCTACGACCCCGATCTTTCATACGTGGAGCTGGTGGAAGAGGGGGAGCCGGGCACCGACGCCGACTTCTACACCACCGCCAGCTACCTGGTGGAGGAAGACGGCTCGGTGGTGGAGAAGACCGTCGATCCCGACACCTACTACTGGTACGTGGTGCACCCCCGTCTCGAGGACGAGCTGCCCTGGTTCCTGGACGCGTGGTCCAGCAGCGATCCCACCAGCCCCGACGACGGCCTTTTCTGGAGGGCCTTTTTGTGGGACAAGGCCGCGGATGAGTGCCCCGATGATCGGGAGTGCTACCTGCTGCAGGACTACCTGACCATCGCCGACACCGTCTGGAAGGGCAAGTCCGAGACCCGCGACGACAACGGCGCCATCGGAGAGATCACCCAGTACGTCTGGGACACCATCGACTTCGGCGCGGGCAGCGAGCGCCCTGTGCAGCCCAGCCGCATCTACACGGTGGGCGCCGGTAACTGCGGAGAGCACGCGGACCTGTCCTGCGCGGCGGCTCGCACCGGGCTCATCCCCTGTCGCAACGTGGGCGCGCGCTCGAACGATCACACCTGGGGTGAGTTCTGGGACGAGCGCTGGGTGGCCTTCGAGCCCATCGGCACCCACGTGGACTTCTTCGGCTACTACGGCGGACCGGACGCCGACTACTACGTCTACGACAGCAAGGACAACGACTGCGACGGTGTGGCCGACCTGGGTGAGTCCACCGCGGACGACGACGGCGACGGCTGGACCGTGGCCGACGGTGACTGCAACGACACCGTGGCCGAGATCAACCCGGACATGCCCGAGATCTCGAACGGCTTCGACGATGACTGCAACGGCGAGGCCGACGACGACCTCGATCCCTTCGGTGTCGACTACGACGCGGACGGTTGGTCCATCACCGACGGCGACTGCGACGACCTGGACGAGACGGTCAACCCCGACATGGTCGAGACCGAGGACGGTCGGGACGAGGACTGTGACGGCGTGGCCGACAACGGCACCGACAACGCCGACAACACCGACGACGCCGACGAGGACGGCTGGACCATCGCCGACGGCGACTGCGACGACGCCGACGCGGAGGTCAACCCCGGGGCCACCGAGGACGACGGGGGCTACGACGAGGACTGCGACGGCGTGGCCGACGAGGACGAGTACGGCGTGGACTACGACGGCGACGGTCACTCCATGCGCTGGGGCGACTGCAACGATCTGGACGCCGCCATCCACAGCCACGCCGACGACCCGAGCTACTCCACCGGCAACCGGCTGTACGCCATGACCTCGCTGCGGGGCGACACCCTCATCGACGACACGCTGACCGAGAACTACGGCCGCCCCGCCTACCTCGAGTTCTTCGTCACCGACGCCAACGGTGACCCGGTGGACGGCGCCTCCATCACCATCTTCGGCACCTGGGCCGTCTACGGCCATGGCGACTCCTGGACCTACGCCTCGGAGACCGTCACCGACCTGGACGGCTACGCCCTGGCCACGGTCGGCAAGCACAATCCCTACGGCTACGCCGTGTACTCCGATGTGGAGGACGCCCCGGGCGGCGGGTCTCTGTACCAGGCCGTCGAATGGATCGAGGAGTACGACACCGAGAGCTTCGACGTCGAGCTGACGGTCCCCAACCCCGGCACCATCTCCCCCACCGTTGTCGTCCAGGGCGAGCCCGTGGAGGCCGACGTCATCCTCAGTGCCGGCTACATGGTCGAGCAGCACCACACCGCGGGCGACGGGGGATTCATGACCCGTGACTACGAGTTCTGGTGGGGCTCCTTCGTCAAGGCCGGTGATGGCGGCCGCATCGACACCTTCGTGCTCGACGGCGCCAACCTGGCCCTGTTCGAGGCGGGCGGGGGCTTCGAGGTCCTGGCGTTGGGCCAGGGCACCGGGGAAGGGCAGCTCGAACTCGATCTCCCCCTCGACGAGCCGCTGTATCTGGTGCTGTACAACCCGGCGGTGTCCAGTCACATGGTGGGCACCCTGGACGCTTCCGTCGCTCCAGCGGACGGAGCCACCTGGACTGGCGAGCCCGAGCCTGTGAGCACGCGGTTCCGCATCCCGCCGCGGGGTTACCTCAGCCTGGCCCTGGAACCCTAGCCGCGAGCTCCCCCCATGCGCACGCTGATCCCCCTGCTCCTGCTCCCCTTCTGCGCCTGTACCCCCACTGACGACAGCGGCCCTGTCGATCCGGGCCTCGAGCCGGCCTCGGCCATAATGCTGGCCTCCGCCCAGTGGGTGTGGGTCAGCGGCGAGCGCTGGTTCACCTACCAGCGAGCGCTCATCCCCCTGGTCTTCATGGCCGACGCCGACACCCGCGACAGTGGCCCCCGCAGCGAGCACTGCCGGGTGATGGGCAGCTGGCGCGATCAGGAAGAGGGCCTGTCCCCCCTGGACATCTCCACGTCGTTGCTGGACCTCGAGCTGAACTGGAGCCCCGACGGCCACTACGACATCGATGGCCTGGATGGCGACGATCCCTTCACCTCGAGCGGTGACACCCTGAGCCTGAGCGGCGAGGGTGTGGAAGCGTCCGTGGGGGCGCCCAACGAGATGCTGGCCGACGACGTGCTTGGGGCCGAGCAGGGCTTCAACACCGTGGTCTACGCCGAAGGCTTCGACCTGGTCTGGAGCTGGATCACCGGCTCGGAGACCGTGGGCAGCATCTACTGCGTGACCCCGGTGGAGGACCTGGAGGTGGGCGAACTGGGCCCCTGGAGCCCCGCGGTACCCCAGGACGGCCAGGATCTGTGGGCAGAGCAGGGCTTCGAGTCCGAGGAGCTGATGGTGGGCCTGGTCAAGAGCGTGGAGGTCGACGGCGTGTGGTCCGAGACCACCCGGCTGATGGCGGGGCGGGTGTACAAGATGGCGCCCGAATAGGGGCGCTATCCAGCGCGGCTATGTGCACGGCAGGCGCGGATCAGTCGGTTCCGAACCACGGCGACACCCACACCCGCTCTTCGTCCTCTCCCGCCCAGGCCCGGATGCGCAGGTAGCGCACCTCCCCCGGGGCCAGGTCCATGGTGGCGTGGAGGCTGGGCTCGTCGGACTCCGCCCACAGCTCGCCCCAGGGATCCCAGAGCTCCATACGCCAGGTGTCGAAGAGGTCGTGCTCCACCTGGGCCAGCAGCTGCAGGGGCACGGCGTCGGTCGGTACGTCGCTGCCGGGGAGGTAGACCTCACCGTCGGCGCCCAGGGCGGCGACGCGGAGCTCGTCGAAGATCCAGCTGGCCGCCACGGTGCTGCGGGCCTCGAGGGCGTCGAAGACGATGCTGCGGTCGAGGGCTTCGCCGCTCCTGAGCAGGCCGGTGACCGCGCCGGGGCCGAACAGCAGCTTGTAGCCTTCGGGGAGGGGGTTTCCCTCGCTGTCGTGGGAGCGTGCGATGGCTGAGGGGCCGCCGACCAGATCGCCTGGCAGCGCCTGGTGGCTGTCGGTGGCGCCGATGAACCCCAGGGCGTGGCCTTCGGCCAAGGCGGTGCGTACCGAGCCCCATGGGATGTGCAGCCCGCTGTTCACACGCCAGGCGCAGCCGTCGTCTTCGAGCGCGTCGCACTCCGAAGAACCATGCTCGGACTGGATCTCCACCAGGCGATCACCCAGCCCGCGGGTGAGGTCCAGCGACCAGTCCACCGGCTGGGGGGTGTCCAGCGCCGGGTGGTGAAACCAGGACAGGTAGCGCTGGGAGCCGCAGTCCAGGGCTGCCTCGTCCAGGGCTGCCAGCAGCTCGTCGGGGGAGCTGTGGAGTCGCTCTCGGGCGATGTAGTGCTCGAGCCCGAAGGCGGCCTTGGGCTGCCCCCGGCTGTTGGCTCCGACCCAGAAGGCCTCGCAGGGTTCGAGCTCCTCGAAGATCACCGTGCGGTGCCCGCCCGCCCGTCCGCCGTCGTCGGTGCTGTAGGCGCCGGTCCACTCGTAGGCCGCGATGGGCACCACCGGCCCACCCTCGGCAGCGGCGACAGCGGCGGTGGTCTCGGCGTGGATGTCCAGCAACTGCCCCGACTCCGGCCGCTCGTAGCCCTCGAACTCGGCGTGGTCGGTCACGGCCAGGGAGTCGAGCCCGACCCGCTCGGCCTGGAAGTAGACGTCGGCGGACGGCCGCTCACCCCGGGGCAGGCAGCTGTTGTCCGGGTCCTCGCAGCCGTCCATGCTCAGGTTGGTGTGGGCGTGCAGGTCGCCCCAGGCCCAGCGGCGCCCGGTGTGCACGTCGCTGGCGGTGGCCGCGGCGAGGGTGATCTCGCCTTCGGTCGAGGTGAACCGCAGGCTGGCCCAGACACGCTCCAGGGTGGGCTCGGTGGCGTCGGAGGGCCATGACACGGTGGTGGCATCGTCGGACGATTCCACGACCGCCCAGGCGGTGGGTTCGGTGCCCCAGCGGGCCTCGGGGTGGTCGGCGACCAACCAGGCGCCGTCGCGCTCGCGCTCGAAGTGCAGGCTCAGCTCACCCTCGGGCAGCTCCGGACCTTCCCAAGCCACGGCGCGCTCGACGCTGTCGTCGGGGGCGTAGAGGAGGGGGCCATCGGAGGCCTCGAAGCGCAGCTGGAAGGGCTGGGGCCGGGCCACGGCCGCGCGCTCACCGTCGGTCCAGCGGTAGGCGGAGGAGGGACTGCCATCGATCCATTGCTCGCCGCTGGCCCCGAAGCTCGACCAGTCCCCGGCGCCGCCCAGCCGCTCGACTCGCTCCCCGGGCTCCAGGGAGCGGTCGAGGTGGATCAACACCGCGTCGATGCC
>CAZHIK010000284.1:0-9474 GCA_964532635.1 uncultured Enterobacterales bacterium | reverse complement strand
TGATGGCGCGGCGCTTTCGTCTGGGGCCCATCCAGATCGAGATGCTCGGCTTCCTGGGTTTTGCTCGCTACAGCCGGCGCCCCAGCCCGGGTCGGGCCATGCTGGTCACCGCCGCCGGCCCCGCGGCCGGGCTGGTGCTGGGCCTGCTGGCCCTGGGGATCTACATCCCCTTGCTGGTGATGGGCCTGGCCGAGGGCCTGTCCCCCACCAGCCCCATGGGCCTGCTGGTGGAGCTGCTGGTGGACCTGGCCTGGGTCAACATCGTCTTCAGCTTCTTCAACCTGTTGCCCATGCGCCCACTGGATGGCGGCAGCTTGCTGGACAGCGGCCTGGTGTGGCTGGGGGGCGCCCCCGCCAAGGTCGACAAGGTGGTGGCGGTGGTCTCCATCGCCTGTGCGGTGCTGATGGGCGTGGCCGCGCTCTGGATCTCGTGGTGGTTCCTGATCTTCGTGGCCGGCTGGGTGATCATGCGCAACCTGCCCTCGCTGGGGCTCATGGGGCAGGGGCGGCGGCGGTGGTGAGCGCCCGCTACCAGTTCCTCAGGTCGGTGATCGGCTCCGGCGCTGTGACCTTGGCGTCCGGTGGCGGCTGTGGGGTGAGCTTGTCGTTGCGCTCACCCACGGGATCCCACTCGAACTCCCCCACTTCAGAGCGGCGGTGTTCGCGGTAGTAGACCTCGCCGATGGCCGAGAACCCGGTGAACACCCAGCCCTGATCCTCACCCGGCTCGAGGGGACACCAGGTGCGGCCCAGATCGGCGCGGAAGAAGTGGAACTGGGGCTGCTTGTAGGGAGCCATCCGCTCGGGCCAGTAGGAGATCACACCAAGGTCGGTGGCTGTGGACCAGGCGAAGCCACTGGCCAGAGTGGCGACCTGCACCGTGGCGCCGGTCTGCACGTCGTAGATGGTGACGTCCACCAGATCGCCCGACATGATGCCCAGGGCCAGGTAGCGGCCCGAACGGGACCAGCGGGGGGACCACCAGTTGCCGTCGGGGTAGCCGGGGAGGGGAAGGGTAGCGAGCACCTTCGAGTCGACGTCGATCATGTCGAGCTCGAAGTGGCCAGGCATGCGCTCGATCACCATCACCGCCCTGTCGCCCTCGTGGGTGGCCCAGCCTTGGCCCAGCCGGTCGGCCAGTGGGCCGACGCGGCGGTAGAGATCGGGGGGCGGCACCCGGATGCCCTCGGTGGTGGGGGTGGTGGACTCGGCCACCAAGCGGGCGATCCCACCGCCGTCGAACTCGCCCACGGCCTTGCCGTCGTCGTAGTTGCGCAGCTCCGAGACGTCGGGCAGGGGTGTGGCGGGCTTGGTCTCCCGGGGCGCGTCGCCGCTGCAGGCGGCCAGCAGGAACACGGGGAGGATGCGGAACATCATGGAGCCCCCGGGGGCGGATGCCCGCTCTGGTCGGTGACGATGGGGCCGCCGGTGCTCGGGGCGCCCGCGGCCGGTGCGGCCTGCTCGGTCTGGCCGTCGGCGAAGGTCTTGGTGGTGGTGCCGGCGCTCAGGTCCAGCTGCACACCCTCGATCTCCCCGTCCTCGGGGATCTCGAGCCCCCCGCCGAACAGGTCGATGCGGCCGTCGCCTGGGCCTGGGCCGTCGCCGTTGGTGTCGATGTAGGCGATGAAGACCACCACATCGGCCAGGTCCGACAGCAGCAGCTCGAAGTCCCCCGAGCCTTGCAGGCGCTGGGTGCCCAGGATGGTGGGCTGGGCGGTGCCCTTGGCCATGACGTCGAGCTGGACGGGGGCGTCCTGGTATTCGGCGGGAACGGTGACGGTGCCTGCGATGCGGCCCACGGCGGTGCCGCGGTGATCCTGGGCGCTGGGATCGGGGGGCGGCTCGTCGCCTTCGGGCGGCGCGTGGTCACCCTCGACAAAGATGTCGGTGTAGGTGGGCACAGAGCCGGGTTGGGGGTCGCGCTCGAGGGGCTGGCCTTGGGTCCAGCCTCGATCTTCCAGGACGCTCAGCACCCGCTCTGCCCACATGGCGTGGCCGGTGGCGGTCGGGTGCATCTCGTCCAGGAAGAGCGCGTCGGCCTCGAGCCCCGACTCCACAAACAGGGCGGGCAGCTCCACCACGGGAGCGCCGTGGCGTGCCGCTGTGTCGCGCATGACCTGGCGGTAGGGATCCCAGGCGGCGCCGGAGGCGTAGGTGGTGTCCAGGTCCTCGCGGTTTGGCAGCACCATGAAGGCCACCTCGGCGCCAGCGGAATGGGCCAGCTCCACGATGGTCTCGAGGTTGTGGGCGTACTCCTGGATGGGCACCCGCCGCTCACCGATCCTCTCGCCGCGGCCGACCATCCAGCCCACGCGGCGCTCCTCGGGGAAGGTGCGGAGGACCCGCAGCTTGTAGTCCAGGATGGTGTACAGCGCGGCGTTGCCGAGGACCTCGTGGACCACTCGGGCGTTGCTGTTGCGGAAGCTGGAGTAGGCGGCCAGCAGCTCTCGGTCCACGAAGGAGTCGAAGTTGTTGTCGGACCAGATGCAGCCCACCAAGAGCAGGTCGGGCTGCAGGGCCAGGGAGCGGATCTGCAGCAGGTTGATGGTCTGGTAGGTCGAGTAGCCGGGCACCGCCGAGTTGATGACCTCCACGCCCTCACCGAGGGCATCGTCGAGTCTGGCGGTGAAGACCTCCTCGTCCTCGACGCCGAAGCCGTAGACGCTGGAGTCGCCAAGGGCCATCACGCGGCGCACGTTGGTGGGCTTGTCCAGGCTCCACTCCGGGCCCCGCAGGCCGTAGCTGTTGATGTCGATGGTGATGTCGGCCTCGAAGCGCTCGCCCGGGGACATCTCGTAGAGCAGGTAGGGGTTTCCCAGCAGGTTGGGCGCGCCCTCGGTGGACTCTGGGGGCGGGCTGGCGGCCTGCTCGAGCACCTCACCGCCCAGCAGTCGTGCCAGCAGCTCGGCGGTGCCGAGCACGATGAGCAGCATGACCAGGCTGAAGATCAGGCGGCGAGCGAGGCTGGTGCGGGGGCGAGGGGCCATGGCGTGTCGGCTCGGGGACCCGGATAGCGTACCGCAGCAGCGTCCCGCGGGCATCAGGAGGTCAGCGCTTCCCCTTGCCCTTCTTGCCCTTCTTGCCCTTCTTGCCCTTCTTGCCCTCCTTGCCCTTCTTGCGCTCCTCGATCTCGGCGGAGCCGCGCAGGGTCAAGGCGCCGCTTCCGCCGGAGGCGGTGTCCACGGTCAGCACCAGCTTGGCACCGCCGATGGGCTCGGACAGCTCGGCGGGGCGCGCGATCTGCAAGGCGTCCTCGATCGCGTCGAGGATCATGCCCTTGGCCAGTAGTGCCAGGGGATCTACCAGGCCTGCGCCGCGGCTGGCCTCCAGCTCCACCACCTCGGCGGGCTCGAGCTCGATGCGCTCACCCTCGATGCCGATGGTGCCCTGCACCTGGTAGTCGCGCCACCAGCCTGCCCCAGCCAGGCGCCAGAGGCGCAGGCCCAGGGTGAAGGCCTGCTGATCCACCGCCAGGCTGCGGGGATCGGCGTAGACCTCGAAGTCCAGCTCACCGGCCTCGAAGGCTTCGCGACGGGCGATGCCGACCAGTGCGGTCTCATCGAGGCTGAGGTACCAGTCGCCGCCCGCAACAGCGGCCGGAGCGTTGCCGGAGCGTACCGGGGAGTCGGTGAGCACCTGGACCTTCAGGAAGTCGTCGCCGGTGTCCAGCCGTACCGCGCGGACGCCCAGATCGTCCGTGCCGATCTCGGCCACGGGCACGGGGGGGAACTCCTGCTCGATGGCTTCCTGCAGCCAGACCACCAGGGGATCGTTGACGTCGACCCGCAGGCGCTTGACCTGTAGATCTTCGGGCAGCTTCACCGTGGCGCGCTCGAGCTGGGCCTCCACCACCGTGGCGTTCCCGTCGGTCCTTGTGACCAGCTCGAGCACGGCCCGCACGTCCACCTCGATGGGGACCGAGCCGTCCAGGTTGCCGAGGGTCCAGTCCAGCTCTCCGGAGAAGCCGGCGTCGACCTTCACGCAGGTCTCGCAGGCCCTGGCCGGCCCCAGCTCCGTGTCGGTCAGCTCCACGTCCGGCACCACCGTGGCTTCGGCCCCCAGGGGCAGCTCGATGCGCAGCTCGCTGTCGGGGTCCTCGAGCCGCTGCTGCAGCTCGCGGACGGCCAGGGCCGTGACCAGGTCCCAGGACAGGCCCAGCTCGCCGTCGGCGGTCCAGGTGGACGGGGCGGAGCCCGGGTCGGCGAGCGCCTCGAGCTTGGCTTCTTCGTACTGGCTCAGGATCGAGGGGCCGCAGCCGGCCATGAGCAGGAGCGGGATGACGAGCGAGCGGTGCATGGGGCCTCCTGGCCGGGAAGGTATCAGGAAACACCCGGCCCGGTCGTCCTCGCCGGGGTCCTCCGGCCTTGATAGTCCACATGCCTGTCATTCACGTATCCATCGCAGGCAGGCGCCCGCGGGGAGGTCTGGTGACCAAGCAAGACGACGCCCTGGCCGCTCTCGCCTCCGGGGGCATCACCGAGCGCGCCGAGGCGGTGCGGGAGCTGGGTCGGGTGGCCGACATCAGCGTCCTCGACACCCTGCTGACCTCAGCCCTGGGTGACAAGTCCCCGGGCGTTCGCCTGGCGGCCGCCAGCGCCGCGGCCGACGTGCTGGCTCGCTACCGCCTGCCGCCCGGTCGTGCCGAGGTGAACGACGCGAGTCGATCCGAGCTGCTGCGGCAGCTCCGCAGCATCGATCCAGGGCGCAACACCGGGCTGTTCCAGGTGATGGCTTGCCTGGGCGAGCCCGCCGTGGTGCGCAACCTGGCCCGGGGTGTGCGGGATCCGAGGGTCGATGTGCGCACCGGCGCCCTGGTGGGCCTCGAGCGCCTGATGACCTCCGGCAGCGTCAACGGCGATCCGCGCATGGCCAAGGCCCTCGATGGCCTGCTGGACGAGCGCCGGATTCGCTCCGACGCCCTCCTCGAGCTGGCACGCCTGGCCTGGCGCACCGGGCAGTGGCAGCTGCGGCCGAAGGTCGAGGCGCTGGCCGCTCGCCTCGAGCCCCGCTGGCTGCCCGCGCTCCAGGAACTGCTCGAAGAGTTCTCACCGCAGCTGGGCAGCGAGCACCTGCTGGGCTGCTGGCTGGCCAGCGGGCTCGACTGCGGTGAGCAGCGTGTTGTCCGCGCTCCCCCCACCGTCCTCATCGTCCTGCCCTCCACCTTGCTCGTCGGGCCCGGCGGCGCCCTCGGGCTCGCTCGGTGGAGCCTCGAGGACGGCGCCCTGACCTGCTCCTTGCTGGCCGAAGGACAGCCGCAGGCCACCCGTGTCCTGCGCAGCTGGTATGCCGGCCAGGAAGGCACGGAGGTGCTCCAGCTCGGCCCTGTCTCCTACGGTCGCATGGTCGAAAAGGAGCTCCCTGACGTCCTCGATCGGCTGTCGGCGCAGGACCTCGAGCTCCAGCCCGTGGCTCGCCAGCTGCTGGCGTTGCTCGAGCCCCAGCTCAGCCAGCGGGCTGCGGGTGTCTACACCACCGCGGTGTTGCGCGCTGTGGCGGGTGACCGTCCCGCGGCCCTCGAGGCCTTCGAGGGCCTGGCCAGCGCCAAGCGTCCCCGCGCCGAGGTCTTCTGGCACATCGCAGCGCTCAGGCGTCGAGCGGGTGAACCGGCGCAAGCCAAGGCCTCGGCCGAGCGCTACCTGGAAGCGGCCAAGCCCAAGAGTCCCTTCCTCGAAGTGGCCCGGAAGCTGGTGGGCTGAGGGCGGCCGCGGCCATGTCCCTGCGCGACCAGCTGTTGAAGGCGGGTGTGGTCACCCGCAAGCAGAAGCAGGCAGCCGAGCGCGACCTGAAGCGCAAGCGAAAGAAGAAGCAGTCCAGGCGCGGCTCCAAGAAGGAACAGCAGCGCCGCGAGCGGCAAGCAGCGGAACAGCGTCGCAAGGCGGAGATCGCCGAGAAGCTCGCCCGGCGGCAGGAGAGCCAGGCGCTGCAGGAAGCCGCGGCGCGGCGTCTGCGGGCCAACCAGATCGTGGAACACCACGCCCTGCTGTCCAAGCCCGGACCCCAGCGCTTCTGGCACCACACCCCTGGCGGCTTGGTGCTCAACCGACTGGATCTGCCCCACAAGCTGGCCGTCCAGCTTCGGGCCGGCCGGCTCGCGGTGGTCTGGTCCGAGAGCTTCGGGGAGCCCACCTACCGGGTGGTCACCCGTGAGGTGGCGCTGCGGCTGCGAGGCATCCTGCCCGAGCGGGTGCTGTTCCTCAACGACACGCCACCGGACCCAGAGGATCCGGCGGAGAGGCTGCTCGAGCCGCGGGACGGCCCGGGTCGGTGAGGGATCGCTAGACCGCCTGGGCGGCAGAGCGGGTGGTGACCCGCTTGACGGGCACCGAACTGACCAGGGCCACCTTGTCCTGCAGGCGCTCCAGCTTGAACACCGTGTCGTGCTGGTCCACGTCCATGTAGCGGGCGATGACCTCCATGATCTCGGCCTTCATGGCTTCGAGCTGGGCGGGGGTCATGTCCACCTGGTCGTGGATGAGCAGGAACTTGAGCCGCTGCTTGGCGTCTTCCTTGGAGTTGGTGCTCTTGCCGAGGAGCTTGTTGATGAGGTGAATCATCCCGCCACCTCCCGGGCCGGCGCGAGGCCCATCCAGCGCTTGAGGGACAGCCAGAAGCCGTCGTCCTGCTCCAGCGCGGCGAAGGGGACCTCCGTCTCACCGTGCACTCGGCGAGCGACGCGGCGCAGGGCCTCGCCGACGACGGACTCGGCGTCCATGGCCGCAGGCTGACCCCGGTTGGTGCTGATGATGACCTCTTCGCTCTCGGGGATGAGGCCGATGAGGGGGATGGCCAGGATCTCGAGGATGTCGTCCTTGTCCATCATGTCGCCCGCCCGGACCATGTCGCGCCGGTAGCGGTTGACGATGAGCTGAGGCTCGGGCATCTCCGCTGGCTCCACCAGGCCGATGATGCGGTCGGCGTCGCGGATGGCGCTGACCTCGGGGGTGGTGACGATCAGGGCCCGGTCTGCACCGGCGATGCTGGTCTTGAAGCCCTGCTCGATTCCGGCCGGGCAGTCCACCAGCACGTAGTCGAAGCTCTCCTTGAGCTGTGCCACGAGCCGACGCATCTTGTCGGGAGACACCGCCGTCTTGTCCCGGGTCTGTGCCGCGGGCAGCAGCGACAGGCCCTCGACCCGCTTGTCCTTGATGAGGGCCTGCTTCAGCCGGCACTCGCCCTCGATGACGTGCACCAGGTCGTAGACGATGCGGTTCTCCAGGCCCAGGACCACGTCCAGGTTGCGGAGGCCGATGTCGGCGTCCACGACTGCGACGCGGTTGCCTTGGAGGGCCAAGGCCACGCCCAGGTTGGCGGTCGTCGTGGTCTTACCCACGCCTCCCTTGCCCGATGTGATGACGATGCACTGGCTCATGCGTCGCTCCTTCTGTTGTCGTTGCGAGGCACGCGGCCTCGGTAGGGCTCGATGCTGACGTCGCCGTCCCGGACCGAGGCGATCTCGGGCTTGCGGGTTCCACGGGCGCGGGCCCGGGACGGCTCGGAGATGGTGATGTGCTGGCCGATGCGCAGCTGGGTCGGCTCCATGGAGAGCGCGAGGATCCAGCCACTGTCGCCGCTGCGGGTGCCGGCGTGGGCCATGCCCTCGAGGCTGCCCAGCACGGTGATGCTGCCGCCAGCGATCACCTGGGCACCCGGGTTGACGTTGCCGTAGAGCACGATGTCGCCGCTGTGGCGCAGCACCTTGCCGCCGCGCAGGGTGCGCTGGACGACCCGCACCGGGTAGCCGCTGGCGCCGAGGGTCTCCGAGGCGGTGTCGAGGTCCCGGTCGGCGGTGGTCTCGGGTGCCGTGCCCAGTTCGGGTGAGCCGAGCCCTTCGCTGGTCTCCGGCTCCTCGGGCGGCTGCTCGTCCGCCCCGTCTTGGGGTTCGGGCTCCGGCGACCAAAGATGAAGCCGGACCTTGAGCTCGCGTTCGGCGAAGCGGCGCAGGCTGTCGTCCAGGCAGCGTAGGCCCACGATGTTGATGTCGAAGTCGTCCTTCAACATGTGGACCAGGCGGCGCAGGTCGAACAGGTCGGGCTCGCGCAGGCCGAGGTCCAGGTGGGCCTCCGCGCCAGCCCATGCGGCACTCACGGGCTCGATCACCGTGCGAGCGTCGTCACGGATGTCGGCCCAGCTCACCTTCTGCTCCAGCAGGATCACAGGAGGCTTCGCGGCCGGGTCGAGCTGGACCGAGGGGCTCCGGTCCGGAGCTGCTGTGGGGTCGTCGATCATGGGGGGGAGGGAGGGCGAGGAGCGGGAGGAGGGACAGCGGGAGCGGGGAGGGGGGGATGCAGCAGCGTTACCACAGGTGCACCTGCGCGTTCAAGCAAATCTTGCCAGGTCAAGGGCTGTTTGTCGAGCAGGTTTTCGAAAATGTGCCATAAGCCGGTGCTGTACGGCATTCACGAAGTTCGAAGGCGGTGCCTGAGGCAGCGCGCCCCCCGCGCCAGCGGGGGGCTGCCAGGCTCCGCACGGTGGGGCGTCTACCAGGACTGGTAGGGGTAGACCGCGTAGGTGTCGAAGGCGTCGAAGTAGTCGTAGGCGACGAAGTCCACCACGTAGTACGGGTAGGAGCAGTCCAGCCAGGTCTGGTACTGGAGCCACTCGGTGGACCAGTAGCCGCCACCGAGGTCCGACAGCAGGAAGCTGTCCACCAACTGTCCCGTGCGGTCGTCGAAGACGTCGGCGTAGACCTCCCAGACGTCCGAGATGCCGTCGGGATCGGTCACGTCCGTGTCGAAGTACCAGACGTAGTCGTACATCGCATTGTCCCAGAAGCAGCCGGCCTCGGCCCAGACGATGTCGGGGGCGTAGTTGATGGGCCCCGGGCGGGTGTCGGTGTCGTAGACGACGCAAGCGGAGGAGGAGAGCAGGACGGCGGCGAGGAGGGTGCGGGTCATCGGGTTCTCCGGGGGGTGACCATTTTTCGAGTGGACGGCTCGTGTTCGTTGCGCCTCGACGCCCTGGTTCCGCTATTATTCGAGCCTGCTCGGTTTTTCGTCCCGCCCACCCCCGCGGCTCTGGAGGATGCACTGGTCGAGCTTGTCCTCGAGCGCGACGCCATCGGTCCGGTCTCCCGCGGCCATCCATGGGTGTACAAGGATGGCGTGCGCGGTGAGCTGCCCCCGGGGGAGCCGGTGCGGCTGATGGACGGTCGGGGACGCCCTGTGGCCTTCGGGCTGGCGGACCGTGGCGACATCGTGGTTCGGGTGCTCGGGCGCCACCCTGTGCCCATGGGCGAGCTGATCCCCGAGCGCATCCGCGCCGCGTGGGCGCTCCGGCGCGCGGTTGTGCCGCCGGAGACCGACGCCCACCGCCTGGTGAACGGTGCAGGGGACGGCCTCCCTGGTGTGGTGGTGGACCGCTACGCCCACGTGGCAGTGCTGCGGCTGTACAGCGAGGCCTGGCTGCCGTGGCTCGATGAGCTGGTGGCCGCGCTGCTGCGGTTGGACCCGGTCCGTACGGTAGTGCGCCGCCTGG
>CAZHIK010000283.1:0-9518 GCA_964532635.1 uncultured Enterobacterales bacterium | reverse complement strand
CCCCTCCCCTACATCGGTTCGCGGAACATCTTGGGATCGGTCAGAATCCCTGTGGAAGGGTACTAGGGCTCCTCCTCCACCACCTCGAAGTCATCGCTCCGGAGCACCTTACGGGGCAGGCCGAAGTCGTTGCACATCAAGATCTCGACCGGGGCGCCGTCGAAGACGTCCTGGGAGACCCAGGTGGCGACGTTCTGGAAGGAGTTCACGGTGCCGGGATCGTCCCATGCACCATCGTTCACGATGAACTCGAGCTGCACCGCCTCGCCCGGCTGCATCACCGTGATGTCCAGTTCGTGATCCGGGGCGAAGACGTCGATCTCCACCATGTAGTCACCCACCAGGCGCGCCTGATCCTCGGTGCCGCCGTCCTCCCAGTACACGTCGCAGTCCCCATAGGCGATGTGCTCTTCGGGGATGAACAGCAGGATGGCCATGGCGGACACGAAGAAGCACACCAGGCAGAGCACACCGATGCCCGCGGTAACCCAGTGAGAGCCCTTTGGGCCGCCGCCCTCGAGCTTGGCCTTGATCTGCGGCCCCTGCAGCTTGTGGGCGATCTGGCCCAGGATCAGGGTGTAGGCCACGGGGATCACCCCGTTGGGCATGCCCTCGGGTAGGACGGCGAGGAGCGCGATCAGCGCCGCGGTGGCCAGCAGGCCGCCCAGCAGGGCCTTGTTGGCCGCAGACTTGTCGTCCAGCGTCCGGTAGTTGCGGGCCATGAGCCAGGCCCCCGCCATGGGGCCCCCCAGGAAGGTGGCGGCGACGATCTGCCCGATACTGTGCATCAATGCTCCTTGTCTGGCGTCCCGTAGCCTCCCCCGCCAGGGGTCTCCACCCTCAACCGATCCCCGGGCTCCACCCGGGCCCGGAAAGCACCGGGAAGCTCCTCGCGACGGCCGTCGGCCCGCAGCAGGGTGTTGCGCCCCGGGGCGCCCGGCTCGCCTCCGGCCAGGCCGAATGGACCGCGCGTCCGGCGCTCGGAGAGCATGCTCAGCTCCATGGGCGCCTCGAAGCGCAGCTGTCGCACCACTCCGTCACCGCCGCTCCAACGGCCCGCTCCTCCCGAGCCGCGGCGAATGGCGAAGCGCTCGAGCAGCACCGGGTAGCGGTGCTCGAGCACCTCGGGATCCGTGATGCGGGTGTTGGTCATGTGGGTGTGCACGCCGCTCGCACCGTGGAAGCCCGGACCCGCGCCGGCACCGCCGCAGACGGTCTCGTAGTAGCCCCAGTCCTCGGTGCCGAAGTTGAGGTTGTTCATGGTGCCCTGGCAGGCCGCCAAGGCACCCACGGCCCCCAGCAGCAGGTCGCAGATGCGCGAGGAGGTCTCCACGTTTCCTCCCGCCACGGCCGCACCTGGCTGCGGGTCCAGCAGGCTCCCGGGGGGCAGCTGGATGGTGATGGGCTCGAGGCAGCCTTCATTGAGGGGCACCGGCTCGTCCACCAGGGTCCGGAAGGCGTAGATGACCGCAGCGCTGGTCACCGCAGGCGGGGCGTTGAGGTTGCCCTGCAGCTGGGGATCGGTGCCCACGAAGTCCACGGTGCAGCGCTCGCCCTGCACCTGCACCGAACAGGCGATGCGGGCGCCCCCGTCAAGCCGGTCCTCGAGGCGATGGATCCCATCGGGCAGGCGCGCGATGAGCCGGCGCATGGCCGCGGCGGCCTGGGCCCGCACGTGCCCCATGTAGGCGCGCACGGTGGGCCACCCGTAGCGTTCCACCAGCAGCTCGAGCTGGCGGCGCCCGGCCTGGTTGGCCGCCACCTGGGCCCGCAGGTCGCTCAGGCGCTCGCGCAGGTCCCGTGCCGGCCACGGCCCTCGCTCCAGCGCAGCTCGGATGGCGCCTTCCTCGAGGCGCCCGTCGCGCACTACCCGCAGGGCGTGGATCACCACCCCCTCCTGGTCCAGGCGGGTGGCGTCGGGGGGCATGGAGCCGGGGCTGATGCCGCCGATGTCGGCGTGGTGGCCGCGGCTGGCCACGAAGAAGGCCGGGCGCTCCCGGCCCAGGAAGACCGGGCTGACCACGGTGACGTCGGGCAGGTGGGAGCCGCCGTGGAAGGGATCGTTGCTGGCCCAGGCATCTCCGGGACGCATCCGGTCGCCGGCGTCCCGCAGCAAGGCGCGCACCGAGGCCCCCATGGCCCCCAGGTGCACGGGGATGTGGTGGGCGTTGGCCACCAGCCCCCCCTCACCGTCGAACAGGGCACAGGAGAAGTCGAGCCGCTCCTTGATGTTGACGCTGTGGGCCGCCAGCTCGAGGGTGCTGCCCATCTGGTCGGCGATGGAGGAGAACAGGCGCCCGAAGACCTCCAGGAGCACCGGATCGCAGGCGGTGCCCGCCGCCTCGCGCTGGCTCGCGGAGGCTTCGGCCTCGAGCATCAGCTGCCCCCAGCCATCCATGCGGGCCGACCAGCCCGGGTCCACCACGGTCGTGGAGCCGTCCTCGATCACCAGGGCCGGCCCCTCGAGCCGGTCCCCGGGCTGCAGCTCGGAGCGTGCGAAGACTGCCGTGGGGCGGCGCACGATGTTCCGTCGCCCGCCGCGTTCGAGCTCATCGAACCAGACCTGCACGCTGTCCAGCGCCTGCTCGGGCCCCAGCCGTCGAGGCCGCTCCGGGAGGGGTTGCTCCGGAGAGCGCCCGGTCAGCCCCCGGCACTCCACCCGCAGGTTGACCAGCTCGATGGGATGATCGGGCTGGACGAAGCCGTAGCGCTGCTGGTGGGCGGCCTCGAAGCGGCTGCGCAGCTCGCTGTCACTCCAGGCCAGGTCCAGGCTGGCGTCCACCCCCAGGTAGCGGGCCTCCACCCTCCGCTCGGCTGCGATGCGCTCCAGCGGGAAGCCCTCGGCCTCGAGGGCCGCCCTCCCCTCGCGCTCCATTCGGGCGAAGCGGGGCTCCACATCGGCGGCGGTCTCCGGGCTCCACAGGGTCAACACCGGGTCCACCCCGCTGTGCAGGGCCTCGGCCAGGCCGATGCCCCAGGCGGAGAGCACGCCGGCCAGGGGGGGCACAATCACGCGGCGGATGCCCAGCTCCGAGGCCAGGGCGCAGGCGTGCTGGGCCCCGGCCCCGCCGAAGCAGATCAAGGCATGCTGGGCGGGATCGTGCCCCCGCGCCACCGAGATCTCCTTGATGGCGGCCGTCATGTGCTCGTTGGCGATGCGCACACAGCCGGCGGCGACCTGCTCGGGGCCCATGCCGTCCACGGCCAGGGCCGCGAGCCGAGCCCGTGAGGCCTCGGGATCGATGGGCTGTTCACCACCGGGACCGAAGCAGGCCGGGAACCAGGCGGGCTGGATCCGACCCAGCACCAGGTTGGCGTCGGTGACCGTGGCCGGCCCCTGGTTGCGATAGCAGGCAGGGCCCGGGTGGGCGCCAGCGCTGCGAGGCCCCACGGTGTAGCGCTGACCGTCGTAGTCCAGGATGGAGCCGCCGCCCGCAGCCACGGTCTCGATGTGGAGCATGGGGGCCTTGATGCGCACACCGGCCACCCGCTTTTCGTAGACCCGCTCGAAGCGGCCGGCCCAGCGGCTGACGTCGGTGGAGGTGCCTCCCATGTCGAAGCCGATCACCCGATCGAACCCCGAGCGCCGGGCGATCGCCGCGCAGGCCACCACGCCCCCGGCGGGACCCGACAGCACGGCGTCCTTGCCCGAGAAGCGCTCGGCGGGCGCCAGCCCTCCGCTGCTCTGGGCGAACCACAGGGGCGTGCTCCCCAGCGCGGCGCGCACCCGCTCGATGTAGTCCCGGATCACAGGGGTCAGGCTGGCGTCCACCAGGGTGGTGTCGCCGCGCCCCACCGCCTTGATCTCCCGCGCCACCCGATGGGAGAGGCTCACGTGCTCGAAGCCCGCCTGGCGAGCCAGGGCCCCGACCCGCTCCTCGTGCTCGGGGTGGGCCCAGGCGTGCAGCAGCACCACGGCCACGGAGCGGAGCCCGCGCGCGCGCAGCCGCTCCAAGGCCTGGCGAGCCTGGGTGTCATCGAGGGGGCGCTCCACCGTGCCGTCCACCCGCACCCGGGCGTCCAGCTCCTCCACCGCCGCCGCCAGGGGCAGGGGCTTGCGGATGTCCAGGGCGAAGATGGCCGGGCGATCCTGGGTGGCGATGGCGAGCAGATCGGCGAAGCCCCGGGTCACCAGCAGCCCGGCCGGCTCGCCCTGGCGCTCGAGCAAGGCGTTGGTGGCGATGGTGGTACCCATGGCCACTTCGGCGACGCGCTCGAGCGGGATGGGGGCCCGGGGTGGAAGCCCGAGCAGCTGGCGGATGGCGTGCAGCGGCGCGTCCCGGTAGCGGCCGGGATCTTCGGAGAGCAGCTTGCGCACGTGCAGCCCGCCCTGGGGGTCCAGGGCGACCACGTCGGTGAAGGTCCCACCGCGATCGATGTGGAAGCGCCAGCCGGTCATGGGGGGAAGGCTAGCACGCTGGCGCAACTCCAGGAAACCGAGGGCTCCAGGGAGGGGCCGATGGGGAGCGCGTGGGAGCCCGCACGTTTGTCCTGCTGTGACCGGAGGCGGTAGCGTCGGCCATGATGCGACGCCTCCCTCCATTTCTCGTCCTCGCCCTCGTCACTGTCGCCTGCCCCGAGCCCAGGCGGGACCGACCTGTCGATTCCCTGCTTTGCTCCGACGGCTTCATCGATGACGGCGGAACCTGTGTCCCCGAGGCCTGCGGCTCGGGCATCTGGGGAGACCTGGAACTGGACGGCACGACCGTCCACGTCGACGCCGCGGCCGCCGAAGGCGGGAACGGCAGCGCGGAGGCCCCCCTCCGGAGCATCCAGTCCGCCGTCGACCTGGCGGGTTCCGCAGGTGGCGGGATGGTGGCTGTGGCGGCGGGGACCTATCCGGAAGCTCTGATGCTGGGCTCCGGCCACTCCGGCGTGCGCCTGGTCGGACGATGCCGCGACCTGGTGGTGCTCGACGCGCGGACCGGCGACGACCGGACGGCGGGCATCCACATCGACGCACCCGGGCAGGAGCTGCAGGTCTCGGGCCTCACGGTGCAGGGCGCGGACTACTGCGGCCTGCTGGTGGCGGGCGGCTCGGTGCTGCTCGAAGACTCCGACATCCTCGAGAACGCGATGATGGGAGTCATCGTCCGGCAGGACAACATGCCGGCCTCCGAGCTCGTGGTGCGCTCATCCAGGATCCTCCGGAACGTCACGGCAGGCATCGGCGCCACGGACGGCGGCTCACGGGTGGAGCTACACGACACGGTGATCGCCGACACCCAGGTGGAAGGCGGGTACTGCGTGGGCATGACCGCCTTCGAGGGCGCCACGATCGAGGCTTGGGACAGCCTGCTGGAGGGCAACAGCTACTCGGGCGCATATGCCGAGGGTCGTGGCACGCAGGTGGTACTCCACGCCAGCACCATCCGAGACACCGCCCAGGCCGCCTCCACGCCGAGCGGCTGGGGCATCACCGCCGCGAACGGGGGCAGCGTGTCGGCGGATGCCTGCCTGCTGACGGGCAACACCACCTCCGGAATCGGCGCAACCGGAGAAGGCGCGACCGTCACCCTGCGGGGCTGCACCATCCGCAACAGCCGCTGCACGAGCTCCGGCGACGGAGGCTTCGGCATCGAGGTCAACAGCGGTGCGACCCTGTGGGCGGAGGACACGCTGTTCGAGGACAACCTGGGCGCGGGCGTAGTGGTCGTGAACGAGGACAGCGAGGCGACCCTCATCCGCACCGTGATCTCCAACACCGCCCCCAACGATGCGGGGGCAGGAGGCTTCGGCGTCCAGGTCAATGACGGCGCCACACTGAACACCGACGCTTGCCTCGTGACCCACAACACCGGCTTCGGCGTCGGCGTCGCCGAGCCCGGAAGCCGCGCCGAGCTGCTCGACACCACCATCAGCGACACACGGCCCGATGAAGACGGGGGCCAGGGGCTGATGGTGTTCGATGAAGCCTTCGTGCTTGCCCGATCCTGCATGATCTCCAGCAACACCATGGCCGGTGTCACCCTGCTGTACCCCCGAACCCGAACGCTGCTGCAGGACTGCCAAGTCGTGGACACCCAACCACACCCGAGCCTGCGCGAGGGATTGGGCGCCTCTGCACAGGACGGGGCCGAGCTGGTGATTCAGAGCAGTGAGATCTCCCGCAACAACCTCATCGGTGTCGCGGCCGGGGGCTTCGGTGCTCGGCTGGAGCTCGAGGGCACCAGCATTCGGGGTACCCTCCCCGACGAGGAGATCGGACTCGGCTACGGGCTGCAGCTCTACGGTGGCGCCGAAGCCCGGATCGATGGGTGCGAGATCTCCGGCAACACCACGCTGGGCGTCATGCTGGGCGAGCCCGGCACCCACATGGCTGTGAGAGACAGCATCATCAGCGACACCCAGCTCGATGACATCGGCACCCTGGGCTACGGTGTGCAGGTCAGCAACGCGGGAGGGGCGACCCTGGAGGGCTGCGAGCTGAGCGGCAACCTCGGCGTTGGCCTCTTCTCGTATCAACGGAATTCCACGATCGAGCTGCGGGACACCACCGTTCGAGACACACGCCGCAACCTGACCTACGCCCTCTCGGCAGGCCTCTGCACCCAGGACGGAGGTGCGATCGACGCCACCCGACTCGAGGTCTACGACACCGAGGGGCCGGCACTGTACTGCCACAGCGAAGGCTCGCGGATCACCTGCCGCGACAGCCTCTTCTCCGGCAGCCGCTACGCTGGCGCTGTCACAACCGACGGCGGACTGCTCGAGCTGGAGGGTTCGACCGTGGAAGGCACCGCTCCGGGCCCGGACGTGGGAGGGGGCCTGGGACTGTACGCCTCGCCCTGGTTCGGCGAGCCCCCGACGGTCACGGTCAGCGACTCCTTCATCCAGGACAACCCCGTCGCGGGGGCCTGGTTCTCGGGTGAGGGCAGCTACACCCTGCAGAACAACGACATCAGCGGGGGCTCCGGTGAAGAGTTCGGCGCTGGCTTCCGCTGCGGAAACGCCGTCTTCGTGGACCGCGGCATCGGCCCGCAGGTCGACGGCGCGGGCATGTTGCTGCAGGGGAACAGCATCCACAGCGGCCAAGAGGCCGGACTCTTCCTCGCGGATGCCTCTGCCACACTGGATGGCAACACCTGGAGCGGAAACCCGGTGGACCTGATCCGGCAAGGAGAAAGCTGCGCTGAGCCGCCTGAGGGCTACGACACCGAGCCCCTGGCCGACGCCGAGCTCTGTCCCACCTGGGACTACGCCACCTGCACCGACATCTTCGTGATGCGCCTCGAAGTGGCCGAGCTGGACCAAGGACGCGGCAGGGTTCAGCCAGCGCCGCTCTCCAGTGCGGTGGGTTTCACACCCCACGCCGCCCCGGGCCCCGCCAGCCCCACCCTGCTCCGGGCTCTGGCGGGGCAGCAGCCGGACACGTCCCTCGCAGGGCACCTGAAGGAAACAATGCTGCGGCGCTGACGGTGAGGCCTGCTTGATCCCCACCCTCCACCCATGGGACCCTGGTATGTCCACAGGAGGTCTCCATGAACGGCGGAAAGCGGGAGCCCCACGACCTGGAAGACGACTGGGACGATCCCACGGAGATCACGGAGCCCACGGGTACGCCCCTGCCGCGCGTGAACCCTACGGCCCAGCCCCAGTTCGATCTCGTCATCGAGGAAGAGGAGGAGAGCATCCAGGACCTCGACGTCGAGGACCTGGAGGTCGAGGACCTCGACGTCGAGGACCTGGAGGTCGAAGAGCTGGAGGACCTCGACGAGCTAGTGGACCTCGCCCCCATCGACCACGAGTTTCCCGGCGGCCCCGCCTTCGTGGTGCTGGAGCCCGACGAGCCCGCAAGGGTCTTCTGGGTACACGACGACCTGATCCTGGGCCGGGGCGCCGACGTGCACATCCCCATGGCCTCCCCCGCGATCAGCCGCCGGCATGCCAGCATCCTGCTCACCGCCGAGGGCTGCGTGCTCGAGGACCTGCTGAGCGACAACGGCACCTTTGTCAACAATGAGCAGGTGGAGCGCAAGGTGCTCTGGCCCGGCGACACCGTCCGCATCGCCAACGTGGAGCTGCAGTTCCTGGGCTACAGCGAAGACGAGCAGCGCTACGACGACGAGCCAGCCACCGCCCTGCCCCGCTACGAGTGGCAGCTTCCGCCCTGGACGGACTCCGAGACCATGATGATGGACGGCCGTCTGATGGCACGCCAGGCCCGAGTCCGGACCCTGCTTAGCCGCGGCGTGCTGCGCGCTGCCGAGAGCGACGAGCGCTGGCGCCTGGGCCACGAGCGCCGCTTCCTGGGTGGCGAGGAAGGCATCCCCGTGGCGGGCTCGGTGCTGGAGCGTGCCGCCGAGATCAACTGGACCGGCACCGCCCATCAGCTGCGCAAGATGAGCCGCCGCGCTCCCGTCGTGGTCAACGGCCGCGATGTCGAAGAGCACAACCTGGAGCCCGGCGACACCATCGTGGTGGGCAAGGCTCGGTTCGAGTACGGGTTGGACTGAAGGTCAGCGCTCCTTGCCCGCAAAGAAGTCCACCGCCTCGAGGAACTGCTCAGTAGACCCGTGGGAGTCCGAGCCCTCGCCGCTGTAGGGCGCGTCCGCTGGCAGCCGCCAGCCCGCCGCCCTCATCCCATCGACAATGGCGTTGGCATCAGGCCAGTCCCCGCCCGGGCCGGTGTTTCCCCATGGCGCGAAGCCCAGCTGGTCCGCGTGGACGGTAGGCTCGTCCCGGGCGTTGACGTCGTTGGCCCAATAGGCCGCGAACCAGCTGGGGCGCTCGTCAAAGGCCAGCTGCAGCCCCGCCCGGGTTCCCGCCGACTCCGACAGCAGCCAGGTGCGGTCGTTGTCCACGTCGTACAGATCCCGCAGCCCATCCAGCACCACCGACCCGTCCGCCGCCGTTGCATAGCGGCCGTCGAGAACCACAACCAGCGCGTCACCCAGCCCGAAGTAGGGCGCCACCTGGACCATGTTGCTCATCATCCCCTGCGCGCCCTCTGTGCCGGAGATGACCATCAGCAACGGCACTGATCTGCGGCCGGACACTCCACTGGGGGCCAGCAGCCAGGTGGAGACGCCCGCGATCTGGATGCTGGTGCTCGAGGGATGGTCCGACCCGCCGCTGCCCCCGGAGCTGGCCTCGAAGGGCGGCTCCACCGTGTCGGTATCGGCATCGGTGTCGGTGTCGGTGTCGGCGTCGGTGTCGGTGTCGGTCTCCGCGGCGGTGTCGTCGCGGGGCGGCCGGGTATCCTCGGTGACATCCTCACCGCAGGTGGTGTGGGTAGCGAAGGCGAGCGCAAACACGAGGTGGCGGATGGGCATGGATTGACCTCGAGATCCTGTCGGGAGCAGACCGTTCGAGAGATGCGTAACGCCCACACTCCACCGGTTGCTGGCCAGGGTGTCCAGCCCACACGGCAGGATGTCGGTCACAGGGGCTCAACTCTCTCTCGGGGAGCCATGTCCCTCTGAACACACCACTTTTCGGACACTTTCTGTCCGCTGACGGACTTGCCCGGACGGGAGTCGGGGATACGTTGTTCCAGTGACGACAATGCTGGAAAA